>JAWXBP010000478.1 GCA_034440135.1 Planctomycetia bacterium | reverse complement strand
TACGACGATCAAACACTTTCAATGCTGCCGCAAGTCAGGAGAGAGGGATGAAGAAGTTCTTCCGTTTTTGGTTCAAACCAAGCTTGCTAAGTGAGTCAGTGCCGATCTACACATATGCCGGTAGCTTGGCGGCGGCGACAGAAAAGATCAGCACGCGGCTAAATGAGGAGTACGGCAAATCCGCCTCACTCACAAACCGGATGGACCAATTTGAATTGGATGAAGCTAACAACTTCACCCGTGCGGGTATTCCGCTGAGCCAGTGCTTGCTACCGGAAGACGTGTTTTTAGTGTGCGAGGATTTGTTAGTCGCGGACCAGTCTGGATTTCATCCGGCAACCCAACGTCTTGCACGGGATTTTGAGCAGCAAAGGCAGGCTCACATTCTGAAAGCCAATCAGCCGTTGATTTACAGCCAAAATTTGACAGACCCTGTAAGTAGCTCACGCCGACACGCTCACCGGGCACGGTAGGGGGTCCACCTCCCTGCCTGACCTAGCCCCGTGAGGTATACACCCAGCTTTAATTAGCTGTGCTCACGGGGCATTTTTAACACGGCTTCCCGATTTGTCCCAAACGGATGAAGCCTACCCCCCTGACTCTCACTTAACTGTTGAGGGTCAGGGGGATCGTATATCGCCGGGGTGTGCCAACAAGCCTAGCGATAACCCCCCCGTACCCTGTTGGCTTGTGGCTGGCAGGGTGCGGGGATTCTTATCTTGGTCCACCAAAAATGACAAACAACAAAAACATGAATACGAGGAATGCCAGTATGGCCCCGCCGACAATCGCACCAACCATGCGAACAACAAACCAAGGCCACACACTTGATTGTGTAATCTTTGCCGCCGTTGACCTCGACGGCGTAAAATCTGACTGCGGGGATTGGTAGGGATTGTCACTCATTCCCCAGACTTCTCCTGATTGGCCCGCCGTTCCTTGCGTTGGTAATGCCAGAGTGCCAGGGAGCCACCAACCACGCCAGCCATGAGTGCAACTTCATAGCGAGCTACGCTGGTCAGGTTTGATCGTTTCACTCGTGCATAGTAAAAGCTAGGCACTCCTTCGGACGTACTGCCGTAGTCGGCCATCCCTTCCGCGAGAATATCTCCATGAAACCAATTCAAGGCATCGAGCATATAGTCATGCGGCATTTTCACGATTCCGTTTTCACCGTCGGTTCTAATCACGGAAGTCGCGTAGATCAAACTAAACAGCAATGCTCCGCGTGCGAACACCGTGCGTGGTGTTGTCAGTTGAGCGGCGACAACTGCCCATCCGGCCATGATCGCGACTGAAAGCCAGAATGCAGCCGGCACCCAAGCCGACATTGGGTAAAGGAATGCCGATGAATTCACCGCCACATAAGCCGTGATGCCCAGCAACGTGAGAATGGAAAACTTGGGTTTCATTCCACCTTCTCCTTATTGGCCCGCCGTCGGCCTAAGTATGCAGCTAACGTTACGGAGACGCCAAGATACTGTCCGTGCGATCACGGATTCAAGGGCGGCCAATGAAATAAAGGTTCGCCGGGTTGGCTCACGACAAATCTTGCCTCAGGAAAAAGTGCTCGCATTTCCTGGAGTTCTTCTCCGTGAAGCCTATCCAACGCGACGTGGATTACTGATTGACCCGGCTCTCCGAATAACCAAAGCGTGTGGGGCGAGTAAGGCTTGTCATGGATTGAGTGCTTGGAACTCGGGTTCCCTTGGATGCCGTCCATCGCAAGTGCAGCCTGACGTAGTGCAATCCAGTGTCGCTGGTGGGCCACCCATCCACCAAGGCAAAGGCAGCCAATTGTGATGACGGCGACAAACGACCGGAACTTAAATTGAAGCCGGATGCTCATGCCAGCATTCTCTGCTGAAAAAACGAACGCTGCAACTTACAACTGCGTTTTGATTACACCGTCCAGCACACGAAGGGGTTACGGGCGGGATTACGACGAAGTCGCTGGGTTGCAATGTGCAGTATTTCCCGAGTAAAATTAATCCGTAAGACACGGCATCATAATCCGCGTGTCGGGGGTTCGAATCCCTCCGCCGCTACTTCTTCATGTTCCGGCGGCGCTGTCGGGCTGCACAGCAGGTAGCGGGTAACTTTCTTCGGAAGGCAACGCTATGCACGAGCAGGTGTCCCGGCGAGGCTTCATCCAGGCGGCGGCCGCTGGTTCGGCGGCGTCCTGCATTTCCAGCGGATCGGCGTTCGGCGCGTTCGCGGCGCCGGTGTCAAAGCCAGCCGCACTCGGGGGCGAGCCAGCTCACTCCGCAGATTGGCCCGGCTGGCCGGAATGGCGCGAGGACTGGGAAGCCGACGTCTTGCGCGTGCTGCGCAGCGGCGATTGGTATCGTGGCGGCGACACCGGGAAAGTGCCCGATTTCGAGGTCGCCTACGCCAGCCTGCTC
This sequence comes from Planctomycetia bacterium, assembly GCA_034440135.1. Taxonomy (NCBI): domain Bacteria; kingdom Pseudomonadati; phylum Planctomycetota; class Planctomycetia; species Planctomycetia bacterium. The sequence continues at coordinate 29,457 of JAWXBP010000478.1, read as the reverse complement.
GGCGCGAAGCGATGTCTGGCCGTGTCCAGCGGCACCACGGCCTTGACCGTGGCCTTGCACGTCATGGGCGTCGACGCCGGCGATGAAGTCATCGTCTCGCCGTATACGTTTATCGCGACTTACAACGCGATCCTTTCGCTGAAGGCGTTGCCGGTTTTCGCCGACACGAATCCCGAGACATTAACGATCGATCCGGCCACGATCGAAAGCCGGATCACGAATCGCACGCGCGCGATCGTGCCCGTACACATTTATGGCATGCCATGCGACATGGAGCCGATTAACGCCATCGCTAAGCGGCGCAACCTGGCCGTGGTGGAAGACGCCTGTCAGGCCTGGCTCGCTGAATATCACGGAAAGATGTGCGGCGCGCTCGCCGATCTCGGCTGCTTCAGCTTTCAGAACTCAAAGCATCTGCCCGCGGGTGAAGGGGGCGCGATCACCGGCAACAGCGACGAGCTGATCGATCGCTGCTACGCCTACCACAATTGCGGCTCCGCCTTCGGCACGTTCCAGGGAAGGGGCCACTTCAGCCGCGGCAACAACTACCGGATGCAGCATTTTCAAGCGGCGATCTTGCTGCAGCAAATGGAGAAGCTCGTTGAAGAGACCGAAGTCCGGCGCGCAAGCGCCGACTATCTCGCCACGCAGCTCAAGGACATCGCCGGCGTCACGCCGGCGCGGCTGCCGGAAAATAGCCGCGCCGTGTGGCACCTCTATCCGTTGCGATACGACGCCACGGCGTTTCAAGGGCTGCCGCGCAACAAATTCATCAAGGCGCTGCGCGCGGAGGGCGTTCCGTGCAGCGATGGCTATCACGAGCAATACCACGACGGCCTGCTGGACGAGGCGATGAACTCGCGCGGCTTTCAACGGCTGTTCAGCGCTGATCGGTTGAAATCCTATCGCGAGAGTTATCAAGACCTCGCCGGCAACCGGCAGGTCTGCACGACGACCGTCGCGCTGCCGCAGAACCTGCTGCTTGCCGAGCGGAGCCAGCTCGATCGAATCGTCGAAGCGATGCGAAAAATCCAGGCGCACTGCGTGGAAATCAATCAGGCCACCTGACGCCAAGCACTCCTCTTTTCCAGCACCGGGCGCAACCTTCATGGCTTACCAATATCGCCGTCTCGACAAGCACGACGTCGCCGTATTGCTGGTCGATCACCAGTCCGGGCTGTGCAACATCGTCGGAGATTTTTCTCCGGACGAGTTCAAAAACAACGTGTTGGCGCTCGCGGACACTGCCAAATACTTCAAGCTCCCGACGATCTTGACCACCAGTTTCGAGAACGGCCCGAACGGACCGCTCATGCCGGAGCTGAAGGAAATGTTTCCCGACGCGCCGTACATCGCACGGCCGGGCAACATCAACGCTTGGGACAACGAGGACTTCGTGAAGGCCGTGAAGGCCACCAGCAAGAGGCAATTGTTGATCGCCGGCGTGGTGACGGAAGTCTGCGTAGCGTTTCCGGCGCTCTCGGCGCTCGAAGAAGGCTACGAAGTGTTTGTCGTGACGGACGCCTCGGGCACGTTCAATCAAACCACGCGACTGGCAGCCTGGTCTCGCATGGAACAAGCCGGCGCCCAATTGATGAGCTGGTTCGGCGTCGCCTGCGAGCTCCACCGCGACTGGCGCAACGACATCGAAGGCCTCGGCCGGCTGTTCTCAAATCACCTGCCGGCTTACCGGAATCTGATGACCAGCTATGGGGCCGGGAAATAGTGACACGCGCGGCAGCCTTGTGAACCATTTCAGGCGCGTCACGGTCGTCAACCGAGCACTCTTGCGCCATCGCAGCTCCGCGATGTACTCGGGTGTTTAGCCAGCGGCGGACCCAGACAGTCCATTCGACGCGTGGCTGAATACGATCAGCCGGCGATCACTTTCGTAGCGGCTGAAATTTGCTCTTAAGTGCCATGCCGCCGCAAAGCTTCTCGCACCGCCAAGCTTCCGCCTTGTTGCGCGGGGGGGCGCGCTCCGGCTTGCAGCAGCGCGTCCACCGTGGCTGCGTAGTCTCCGGTTTGCGCATACCAGCCATGTTCGGAGCCGTGGATGGCCCAGCCGAGCGGCGTGCCGTGGAAGTCGGCGTCGGTCGCCTCTAGCGGCGGGCTGTGACACAGCAGTGCTTGGGCCATGCCGAGGTTGCCATGAAACGCCGCCCAATGGAGCGGCGTGGCATGATGTTGCCCGCAGGTGTCGACCGGAAGTCCGCACTCCAAGAACAGTCGCACGGCGGCCGTTTCGTTGTTGCGCGCCGCGTGCGCGACATTTCGCTGCTCAGCGGCCGTCAACTCCGCGGTCACGCCCGGATGCTCCGTCCGCATCGCGTGCGCACGGGCCTCGTCGCCAAGCCAACATGCCGTGAGCAGCTTCACCGTCGCAGGGCTGCGCTCCCAAAGGAATTGGAACAGATCGTCATGACCGAACTTACGAGCGACCTGATGGGGCGAGACATGGAAGCCCAAGGTCCACTGGTAAATCGTTCCGCCTGAGCGGGGGTCGGTCTTGGGAAAACAATCGTCATTCACCCGGGCACGAATCGCCTCGGGGTCGGCGTCGAGCAGCCGCTTCGCAAGCGCGATGTCGCCGACGGCGCTGGCCAACAACAGGTCCGCTCGGCAACCCCGGTCGATCAGCACGCGCGCGAGTTCGTGCCGCTCATCGGTCATCCATTGGGCGGCGGTCGATTCATGGTCCACGTCCCGCGCGTCGATCTCCGCGCCGTGTTCGAGGAGATACTCCGCCACCTCAATAGTGCGCGCGAAGTGGAGCGGCGTTTGGCCGTCGCCGCCGCGCGCGTGAACCAATGCGGGCTCGGCGGACACCAACTCTCCTAGCCGGTCGATCAGCCCCAGCCGCGCCGCCGCATGGACGTCAACAACTGCACCTCGCTGAATGGCGTAAGCGGCTAGCTCTGGGCTGGCACTATGCAAGAGTCCAAATCCGCCCGCCCACCACTTGCTCTTGGCATCCAGGTTCGCGCCTGCGTCCAAAAGGGCGTCGAGCATTTCGCGGCTACGGACATTGACGATCGCCGGAGCATCAAACGGCCCCAGCGGCTCGTCAATCCTCGCCTTAAGCGACGGATTCTCGTCGAGCAGGCGACGCACCTCGGCCGCATTATCAGCACAAAATGCCGTGGAGACCTGGTCAAGAATCTCGTTCGCGCCGCGTGAGTGGCATTCCATAGACGTTCCCATAAATTGTCCGTGCGATCCTCGCTAGCATACTCGCTTTGTCAAAGTGGGACATCGGGCGTCGGCGACACAACGGCCGACGGCAACCTAGCTGGTGAAAAGCGACTTGATCGGCTCGCCCGTGGCGATGCGATGAGGTCGGCCTAGCGAATCGTGAATCTCCGTTCGCGGCTCCAGGCCGAATCGCCAAAAAATGGTCGCGGCGAGATCGCCCGGCGTCACGGGAGCGTCTGCCGGAAAAGCGCCGAAACGATCGCTGGCGCCGTAAACCGCGCCGCCCTGCACGCCGCCGCCGGCCAACAACGCGGTATAACAATCGGGCCAATGGTCGCGCCCGCCCTCCTTGTTGATTCGAGGCGTGCGGCCAAACTCACCCATCGCGACGACCAAAGTCGAATCCAGCAACCCGCGTTCGTCCAAATCTTCGATCAACGTCGCCAAGGATTGATCGGCGAGCGGCAACAGATATTCCTTATGTTGATGGAAGCATTTGAAATGTGCATCCCAATTTTGACCTTGCTGTTGAAAGTCATAGACATTCACAAACGGCACTCCCGCCTCGACCAACCGGCGGGCCACCAGGAGATTCTGCCCACGCATTTGACGTCCCGAGGCCAATTCAGCGCCGTTGCCGCCGCCTCCGCCTTCACCGATTGCGGCGGGGGGCGGCCCGAAGCCGTAGCGTTCGCGCGTTGGCGTTGACTCGCGCGAAAGATCGAGCGCTTCTTGAACTCGACGCGAGGCGAACAATTGGAAAGCGCGGTCATAGACCGCGGTCACGCGCGCCGTGGCCGCGGCTTCGACGGCGACGCGTTCGTTCATGGAGGCCAGCAAGTGGCGTCGTCCGGCGAGTCGTTCGCCACTAACATCGCGCGCCGGCGCAATCGCGCCCGCGTCATAGGCCTGCCTTTCGATATTGCAGGAAACCTGCAGCGGGTCAAACGAACTCCCCAAGAATCCCGCGCCCTGGCAGGGAACGTCCTGCACATTGCGAAACACGAACGGCAAGGCGGCATGCGGAATTATGATGTTCTGTTCGCGATTCAGGTACGACACCGTGCTGCCGAAGCTGGGATAAAACTGCGGCAGTTTGTCGAATAGCTCCCGGTCCGGTCCCTCCAGCGGCCGTCCGGTGAGCGCGTGGATCGACGCCGAGTCATGCAGCCGCGCCGCATGATGCATTCCACGAACCAGCGCGACCTTGTGCATCACGCGCGCCATGCGCGGCAAATGTTCGCTGACGTGGAGTCCCGGCACGCTCGTGGAAATCGTGGAGAATTCGCCGCGCACTTCTGCAGGTGCGTCGGGTTTCGGATCATAGGTGTCGAGATGACTCGGCCCGCCGTAGTAGAAAAGAAAAATGCAGGAACGAATCTTTCCCGGCGCAACAAATGGCGTTTGTGCAAGCGCCGCCTGCGTCTGCCAGAGGCCCAGCAAGCTCAGGCTGCTCCAGCCGCCGACTCCGGCGCGCAACAGAGCTCGGCGCGTCCACGCCTGGTTAGTACGGTCGCCCATTTCGGACTGTGCGACGGAAGTCCGCAAACCAATACGCATGTTTCACTCACTTCTAATCAAAAACAACTGACGCTCAGCGATTCGACGGCGACTCCGTAGCCCCGCTCGACTTGACGACAAAGCCACAATGGGCCCAATTCGCCAGATCTTCCTTGTTGCCGTTGCCGGCGTCGGTCGTCGTCAGGCTGATCAGACGACTGCCAGGCGGGATCTTCACATCGAAGCGCCAGGGTTCAAACGCAATCCGCATGACGGGGCTCGACGCGGCCTCGCGACCGTCAATGAACACCTTGAAGACGACGCTGGAGTGCATGGCCTGATTGGAACCGTGCGCGACTTCTAACAGGTGCTCATCGACGCCGGCGAGCGCCACGAAGCGATCATACTCCGGTCGCAGCGCGAACATCATCTGACTCGGGGCCTGGACGCCGAAACCTTGTTCGTACGTGACGTCCCGAAACCGGATGGGATGCCCCTCGTTCGTCCGGTCCTTCTGCGTGGGATTCCGGTGCGGCGCCGTGCGAATCTCGCCGCCATAGGTGTGACCGTGTCCCACGTCGCGCAGCAGTACGGCGTCGGCCAGCGGCACATCCGGCATGGGCGGCACGGAACCGAGTTTGCGGAACTCCCCCTCCGAATCCAGGCACACGCGTGTTCGCCCGACAAAGCCGCCGACGCGAATCCGCGCCGAATCCGTCAGCGTAAACGCCGTTTCGTACTTGGTCGATTCAGGCGTTGGCTCACTGCCATCCGTCGTGTAACGGAGTTCCGCCTCGGGCTGCCAAGGGGCGCTGAACGTGATGGTCGCATGCTCGCCGAACAGGTGCGGCCGCATCGACGTGCCCCAGGGCGTGATGCGGACCGGATCGACGGGCGTCTCACGATCCCACAGGCCGAGCTTCGCGAGCTCGTCGGCCATCACGATGGTCGGCGCCAGGTGCTGTTCGAAATGCGCGACGACTTCCGCCGTGTGGCCGTCCGGCGTGAAGCCGCGTTCCGGCGCATAACCGGGATGAGCGTCGGTCAGGTCCCGGGCCAAAATGCATTGCATTCCTGCAGCTTTCAGATTGCGCAATCCCATCGGCTTGCCGAGCAGACAAACTTGCGTATGGACGCCCGCATAGATCAAATGCGTTAACTGGCGGTCCTGGCAGATCGTCCACACTTCTTGCAGCGTATCCGGGATCAGATCGCCGGGAGCAATTCTCAAATCCGGGTGCATGGCGTCCCAGCCGTAGTTCGTCACGCACCGATCATGACCACAACCGCAGCCGCCGCCGTCGGGGGGCGCGGGACAGTCGACTAACTGCAACGTCGGTTCCGGCCGCTGTTTCATGGCAAGGACGACTTCCCGTTGCGGCCAGCCAACATAGTTGTCAACGACGTCGGAAGGGCAGAGCATCACCGTCATGCCCAACTCGCGAGCAGCCTGTAACGATCGGTTGAGCCTAGGAATGAGCGCATCCACGCGCATGGTCGCCGTCTTGCACCAATGGAAATTCCAAGGATCCACGACGACGACGCCGATCCGTCGCGGATCGATCGTTTCTTCCTGCGTACGCGGCGCGCCGTCAGCGCCGCGACTTTGGAGCGTCAACGTTAGGTGTTCGGGTGGTGACGCCGGCGCCGCTGACGACCAGGAATGCACGACGGCGACCGCGAACGCCAGGTTTGAGCAGTAGTTGCGAATAACTTGCCGGAGAGAGCGCATGGCAGGAACCTGAGTCCAAGGCGTACAACGTTGCGTTGAATTATCGCAACCCGCCGTCAAGGTCCATGACCTCGCAATCGTGCATCAGGCGGGCATTGAGCGAGGGAACAACCCAATCAGAATAGTGGCCGTCCGCGGCCTTGCGAAGCCGGAATATCGGGCTATTTCCAGGTTGCTGTTCAGCATGCGCCTTCGTGGCGCGGCTCACCCTGACACCGCTGTTGCCGCGGTAGCAGTATCCGAATGCTTTCCCCGTGTAGAATTGGCAGGCGTTTCGACTCACTTCGGCCTGCGACGGGGCTTTCGAGCAACTCAGTAGTTTTCGCTCGCGGAAAACACGAGGTCCGCGGCCGACGGCTGCAACGGTCGGCGAGTTGTCGTTGCGGGGGCTGCGCCGCCAATGCCGAAATTGTTGCGAACGGCATTTAAGTCCGAGATGCCCACCTGTCCGTCGCCGTCGGCGTCGCCGATGACGTTCGGGCCGACTTCGCCGAAGTGATTGCGGACGTTGTTAAGGTCCTGGATATCGACGCGGCCGTCGCCGTTGGTATCGCCTGGCACGCCGACTTCGCCGCGTCCCGGCGTCCCGCCAGCGAGACCCGCGTTCCAACTTGCGCCCAAGCGCCAATCGTGCGGCGCGGCAACGCCATTGCGGATCACCAGCGCGCGGCCGCTGCCGTCGGTGGCGGGATACCAGGCGTCGTCGAAATCGAATCGCAGAATCGCCGCGTCGAATTGCTCCGGCAACTGCAGCACCAACGCTTCGCCAGCGTTATCGAGGTTGCCGTCGAATGCGCCAGCCAAATTGCCGACCGCTCCGTAACGTTGCTGAAACGCCGTCAGGTTGCCGGCGACCACCGCGTAGGCGCCTGGGGCGAGCGTCATGGCCGGGAACACGAACTCCACGCCGCCGCCGAGGCGGACGCCGGTAATGTCGAGCGGCGCTGCGCTCGTGTTATGTACTTCGATATACTCGTAATCCGAACCGCCGTCCGGGTTGTACATGATCTCGCTGATCCGCAAGCCCGCGATCAGACTGAGCGCTCGTGCGTCGGTCGCTGCGGCATTCACAAGTCCCGGCGTCGGCAGCGTGAACGATTCATACGGCACGTTGCCGTCGGGCGAACGGCCTTGCGAGACGTCGGTCGTTTGTGGTTGATAGTTGACGCGATCGAGCGTCCTTCCTTCAATGTCCAACAGCGCCAACGTCTCGTGCTGCGATTCGAGTCGAAAGTTGAGATGATTCGGCCCGAGTTCCGCATCGCCATCGGCGATGAAGGCGACGGCGCCTTGGCCGGCGACGAAACTCAATGGCGCGATCTGATGTTTGCGCGGCAGGCTGCCGTAGTTGTCGGTGAGATACAGGCCGCCCAGCGCCACAGGCAGTGCATCCGGGTTGTACAGTTCGACGAAATCGTTGGCGACCAACAGATCGCCGGAAGCAAACCACTCGTTGATCGAAAGCTTCGCCGAGTCGCCGGTCCGCGCGGCGATGTTGGCCGCGCCGATGGTCGGCGTCGCCAATTCCCATGCGCCGTCCTGCCCGAGCCGCGCGATGGAGAAATCGTCGACTTGCGACCCGAACTCGACGCTATCGACCAGCGTGCGCGCCGGTCCTGGGCCGTACAGAAACACGCCGTCGCCATCGGCGTCGAGGCCGAAGCCGAGATGCAATCCCGGCGTCGCGGCGCGATCCGCATAGAGCGTCAGATACGCGCCGGGCTGCAAAATCATCGCCGGGAAGATGAACTTTGTGGGATTCGACGCATCATCCGAAAGGCTCATGCCGACCAGGTTAATCGCCGCCGCTCCGCCGTTGAACAGCTCGATCACGTCGGGTCGCGTTCCCTGGTGCGGAACCGCGTTGACGTTCGAGGCCAGCACTTCGCTGATCACCAGACTGCTGAGCGAAGCGTTCACCGTCCAACTGCGCGAGGCCGTGGGACTGGCAATACTTTGCCAACCGCCGGCGACATTTTGCCCGCGAACATAGACCGTGTACGAGCCATTCGCGAGATTCGTCAATTGAATCGGCAGCGCGACGTCGCGCGCCGCGCTCCACGCGCCGTTGTTCACGCGATACTGGTACTGCACGATGCCCGGGCCGCCCACGGTGAGCGTGGCGATTTTCGCGCTGGTTTGCGCAGGCGGTTCGCCTTGGATGCTCGCCCAGGGCGGAACCATCGCGCCGCGATCCAAGCCATTCGGACCCGTGCCGAGCGCCGGTGAGCCGGGACGTAACGTGAAATCGCCGTTCGCCGGATCGACGAGGCGCGGATCTTCGCTCACATTGCCGGCGCCGAAACCGAGCCAGGCGGCGGGGACGATCGACTGATGAATCTCCGCATCGGTGGTCGGCAAGACCTCGGCGAAAATCGTCGGCGTGTTCTGGAAGACGCTACCGACGACATGCGCTCCGCGACCGGGGCCCAAAGTTTGGCCGGCGAGATCGAAATACAAAGCGGACAAGTCGGCGTTGACGACGGTGTTATTCACAAAGTTCATGAAGGCGCCTTCTTTGACGATCGTCACGTGGCCGACGTCGAAGAAGGTGTTGCGGACGACGGTGTAATCGCCGCCGCTGGTCGAGAGCGTGTTCGACTGCCCCGGATCGGTATTGTACTGATCCTTATGGAAGTGCATGAAGGTGTTGCCTTCGATGTAAGCGTCGCCGGTCAAATCGAGCGCGTCGTCACCGCCGCCGAGAAAGGTGTTGCCGATAACCTGCGCGATCGGATTGGGCGCGCGCTCGGAATCGAAATCGATAGCGTCGTTGTGCCCCTTGAGGCGGCCGAAGACGTTGTTCTCGATGATAAAATGCCCGCCAGCTGGGATAAATCGTCCCCAGATGTGTTCATGCACGTTGTCGATGGTGGGCTCGTCGTTCGCGCCGGGAAAGATGTCGGTGAACACGGAGTTGCTGACGATCAATGACGAGTGCTCCGAGCGAATCCGCCGGTGGTCGGCGTGATCGAGCATCGTGTGATCGATCGTCAGATTCGAATTGTCGAGCCCGATCATCCCCAGGAAGGTCGGCGTCACGCCGTATTCGATCACCGCGTGGGTGAGGCGGTTGTCCAGCATGGAACCGGAAAACTGCAAGCCATCCCAATTGCCGCCGCCGGGGACGCGCGTGAAGCGGATCGTCTCGTGCTCCGTACCCTCGGCCAATAGCTGCCCGCCGTTGAACGTGATGCCCGTGCCGGTTTGGAAGAAGACGGTCGTGCCCGGCAGCACCGTCAGCGTCGCGCCGGTTGGCACCGTGACGTCGCCGGTCACGACATACGGCCCGCGCCAGGGCGCGAGAATCGTATTGCCGGCAAGCGCACCGCCGATCAACTGCGGCGCGGCGACTTGTCCGGCGACGCCGGAAAGGAAGTAACCCTGATCGGCGCGACTGCCGTCGGGATCGAGCGCCGACGCCGGGTCGCCGGCGTTGATGCTCGGGCTGCCCGGCTGCGGACGGAAGTCGTGAACGGAAGGATTCACGAACATCGGATTCGTTTGCAGATTCCCCGTGCCGGCCCATAGTTCTGTGATCACGTTCGAATAGTTGACGACGATCGTCGCTGGGTCGTAGTCGGTATGAATGGAGTCGGCCGCAATAATGATCGAGTTGCGGATATTAAAATTGATGACGGCGCCCGGGATGCCAAACTTGTCTTCGGCCTGGATGCCAATCGAGTTTGCCCGAATCGTGACGTGATCCACGGTATTGTTCGAGACCGGGGTACTGCCGTTCTGTCCCTTGGCGGAGATGCCGATATCGACGTTCGACATCAACACATTGCGAATCGTGTTGTTGCCTTCGATGATCGTGATGCCCTTTGGATCGTCGTTGGTGTTCGTCAGATCACGAATGATCAGATCTTCCATCAGCATGTCGGGACCGAGCGTATCGATGCCGTCGTCGTCGGCGTGGGCGACCACGCTGCGGGAAATCCGCACGGTTTGTCCGGCGCCTTGGCGATGAATGTAAATGCCGTCGTTGTCGTCGGTGACGCCGTCCTCACGATAGATGCCCAGCATGTCGACGATGAAGCCATCCTCGAAGATCAAGCCCGATTGCTGAATCTCGGGTCCCATTGCGCTCCGCGCAAACTGGCTGTGCGTGAACGTGAGATTCGATCCGGAGGCGGTCATCGTCTTGCCGGCGATGTCGGTGATATCGACGTGGTCGAACAGAATCGTGGAGTTCTCGACGCGCATCGCCGGACCCGTGTTCGTGTGCCCGCCGCGCGGCGCATGTCCCGCGCGGGAAATCTGTGCGTAATTGTATTGCGATGGCTGCGCGCTCTGATGGCGGATTTCACCCCACGGGGCGCTGGGATTCGCCGCGGTGAAGGTGATGGGATTCGCCGCCGTGCCGAGCGCGTTGACTTTGCCCTGCACGATCAAGTCGGCGCCGTCCGTGGAGAGCGGCGTCGGATTTCCCGCGAACAAGACGAGCGTGCCGGGCTGAATCTGCAACGTGTGAATCGCCGGAACGGTGACATCGCCAGTGACATTGACGACGCCGCTCCAAATGGACGATGTTCCCGGCAGGACGCCGGAGATGTTCGTCACCGGCGCACCTGCGAGGCTCGTCAAGCGACGGCTGAATTGCACGTCGCCCAGCGTCGCCGTGAGCGTGAAATCACCGGAACCCGTCGGCGTTACGAGCGCGCTGCCGACGCCGTTGCGCAATGGAAGCGTGTAGGTGGACAGTGCGACATTCGCCGTATCGGTGGAGAGCGTCACCGTGGCGTCCCAGAGATCGCGCAATGGACGGCCCGCGCCGTCGTAGGCTTCGACGCGCACCGACAAGGGAATGCCTGGCAGATAGCTGCTACGCGTGAGCATGTCGAGCGAGGCCGCTTGCACCACCTCCGGCCAAATTACATTGGCTGCGGGCAGGCCATCGTACCAGACGTCGAGATACCCGATGTCGACCAACTCGCCGGTTCCGCTCTGTCCGGAGTACGCCTCGACCAGTACACGATTGATCCCCGGCTGCAATGGCAGCCCGCCCGTCCCAGTTCCTGGACGCGTGGCCTGGAGCTCCATGTCAAAACTGATGTCGCTACTATCCGCTCCGCTCTGATGAATTTCCACCGCCAGAACATTTGTGCCCTGTCGAAGGAGTGAAACTTCCGCCGCAAACGCCGTCGAGATGAAGGCGTCTTCATCACTACCACCGACAGAATTATTGGCGGGCGAAAGGTAGTTGATTGTCGCTGGCTTCGCTGGCAAGTTGCTCCGCGTCAATTCCGTGCCATTCAAATACACGACGGCGCCGTCGTCTTGCAACAAGTGCAAGATCAAGCCAGTGTATTGCGCCGGATCGTCGACCGTGAATGTGCGACGAAAATATGTAGTGATGAAATGATTGCCGGACGGGCCACTGTTGACAACCGTGACTTCGTCATTGTCCCCGTAACCCAGTTGCGCGGCGCCGCTTTGCCATGCGACGTCGTTGAAGTTCAATCCATACCAGGCGGTCCCCTGGTTGGAACCGTTGGCAAGGTATTTCCACTGGGCGCCCTTCGGGCTGAGCGTATCCGCTTGATTGCCGGTCGATTCGCCTGCCGTCTCCCAAACGCCCGTTACGGCGTTGTAAGTTGTCAGGATTCCATCGGCCAACACCGACTGGGTTTCGACCGTATTCGCAACGCCGGACAAAACGAGCGAGGGCGAAGTCGTGCGCGCAACACCATTGACGACGGGTAGATTGTTGTTGATCTGGAATTGTTGCGGGATTTGCGCGAGTACCGCGGCGGATCGATTGACGATGAATTGCTTCATCGCCGTGATATTCGAGGCGGGGACGAATGGACCAAGCAGTTGGTCGATCAGCGGATTGAGCGTTTGCGAATTGAAGGTCGATTCCATCAAATCTAGGAACTGCTGATAGAAGCGAGGAACGATTTCCGGGTGATTGAGAAAGCGATTCAATCCCGCAACTTCGGTGAACGTGAAGATGCTCTGGTCGATCTGGCCGACGTTGTTGCCTTGTCCGAGGAGGGTGTCTAAGTCGTGGGAAACGAGCACGAAGCGTGGATCGTTCACGCCCCGATAGAGCTGGTAGTCGTCGCCGATGCCGCGATTGAGTCCGGTTTCGCGATTCTGCAGGAGCGCATCGAGCGCCAGGTAGCGCAGCCATTGATCGATATTGACGTGCTGTGAGACGACCTGCACGTAGTTCGCGGCCGGAGCGTTGTTGAGCGCGTCGGTGAGCGCGATCAAGTCAGTCCAATCGTCCGTCTCCTCATTGGTCTCCTTGAAGTAGCGATCCTGGTAGTCGACCGGGTCCGGGCCGTCGTAGGCGAGGTCGGCCTCGTCCGAGCCATCGTCAAGGCGAAATGCGCTGTACAAATTGCCTTCGCTGTCGGCGGGGAAATGATGCTCCATGGCGTCGCCGTTCATCTGTTCGACGAGCACATAAGAGCCGAACATGCCATTGCCGCTGAGGGCCAAGTCGACGCCGTTCACGCGCACTTCGGCGGCCGTCGCGTCGGCGGCGATTAATCCGGCGAACTGCTGGATCGCGCTGCCGATCAATTGCGACTGCACCGTGCGGCAGTTGAAGTTCAGCTCCGAGACATCGTTCCAAAGCTGATCCTTCGGCAACTTAACGTGGTAATTATTCGGCGGGCCGTTGCGACTGCCGTGGCCGCGATTGCGAATTCCGGCGTTGTAACGCACCTCGCTCCCCGTGCCGTCCACGACGACGAACGTGGCGTTCATCAGCGCGTTGCTCTCGGCGGAGCCGCCCTCGTTGCGGCCGATCGCAGCGAGTTCCTCTCGTTCCGCGTCGGTCATGATTAACCGGTAGATCGGCTGGCTCTCCGGCGTCCAAGCCGCGTTCGGATCGAAGGCGTCGTCGACCTGGTAGAGTCGATTTGCCACCGGCGCGTTCATCGGCTGCGCGAACTCGGGATAGTTCCGCGTCCGCGCGCCGGAATCCGTCGCCGACACGTAGTATTCGATGATCGCGCCGTCCGCGGCCGCCGGCAGGATCGCGCCAAAGACGCCGTCTCCCGCCGCGCCGTCGCCGTGCAGGCCGTCGTCGAACATCGTCGACGTGGTGAAGTTCGCCGCGCCGTCGAGACGCCAATGCACGGCCGCGGTCAGGCCATTGGTTTGTTCGTCGATCAACTGCGCAGTGATGGTGACCGGGTTCGTGGAGCGCGGAATGATCGGGAATTGCGTGACGTCTTGAATCAGCGGCGCGCTGTTCGCGACCGACACCGAGTTCGCCGCACCGGGCGTTCCTTGATCGACAGTGCTCGCGCGCCAGTTCTGTCCGAACTCATTGGGCAAATTCCCGTTGACCAGTTCCAGCGAGCGTCCCAGACCGTCGTGATCGTCGGACCAGTCCCAACCGCGGTGGCCGAAGTCGAGTTCGCCCTCGACGCGCACGGACCAATCGCCTTCGTCGGCGTACTCCACGCGATCAATCGTGCCGCCGCCCAGATCCTGGAGCGTGATCCGCTCCGCGCCATCGCTCAATTGTCCTGTCCAGCCGCCGACGACGTTCGTCACGCTGGGATACTTGGCGCTGAACGTTGCCACGTCCCGCGCGACGACCAATCGTTGTCCGGCGGGAATCGCGATGTTTGGAAAGGTGAAGTCGACGCCGGAGGTGAATTGCCAACCGTTCAGGTTGACGGAGCCCGTTCCCAGGTTGGCCAGCTCGAGGTATTCCTCCAGGTCGTTATTGCTGGACGGATGGTACATGATCTCGCTGATCACCACGTTGCGCGTGGGATCGGCGATCGGCGCCGCGGTGTTGGGGGCATTCGGCGTAGGCAACAAGAAGTAACCGCGCGCGACGAAGTCACTTCCCAGGCCGTAGGAGATGCCGTCGTATTGGTTGGGATACTCCGGCGCGAATTCCTGCTCAATCGAAAACCCGTTCGGTGCGACCAGCGCCAGATACTCGCCGTCGCCATCGAGTTTGAAGTTGGTGTGCAACTCGCTGCCGGCCACCGCGCGATCCTTCTCCGACGCGAAGACGATCACGGTCGCGCCGACGGGCAACGTGACCGACGGAAAGGTCCACTGTTCGAGTTCGTCATCCTTGTCCGTCAGATGCCAGCCCAGGAGATTGAGCGGCGCGGCGGAGGTGTTCTGGATCTCGATCCAGTCCGACGGCTGACCGTCCTCATCGACCAACGGCCCCTCGTTCCGAGCCAGAAACTCGCTGATCACCGGCCCGCCCGCCAACAGGCGGCGAACTTCCAGCGATTCGATCTGACGCCCTACTTGATTGCGCAGGCGCGCACTGCGCGCCGGTCGCCGCCTCGATCTTGCCATGGCCTGCTTCTCTTCCGATGCCTGGGTGCGCGTCTAGCGCCAAGAAACAAACATGGATTCTAAACCGTTTTCACACAAAACGCCAAACGATCGACGGCTTAGCGGGCCGTTTTAATGTTCTAGAACTTGCGCGGCTGACATTTTCGGGCCGTATTGGGGGTTGCAAAGGCAGGCCCGGACGGCGTCGCGGGCGAGGTCGAATCTGGCATGAAACCAGCTGATTCCGCAGTGGAAACAGTCGTGTTCCCAACGCACCGCCGCAGGCAATGTTCATGCGCCCGAGGGCGATTTCTTCCGGGCGGGCGCCTTCTTCTTCGCGGCCCGTTTCGGCGCCTTCTTGGGTCCGGCCGCTTTCGGGGCGCCTTTGCGGAAGCCGCGTTTTTTGGCCGGGGGACCGGCGGCAGCACGGATCGCCAGCAGGTCGAGCGCCTGTGGGAGCGTCAGTTCCTCCGGCTTGTTCTCCTTGGGCAGCGAGGCGTTCGTCACGCCGTCGGTGACGTAGAAGCCGTAGCGGCCTTCCAGGAGCTTGATGGGCTCACCGGTGATCGGCGAGGCCTCCAACGTGCGGAGCGGTTCCTTCGGAGCACCGAAGCCGCGGCGGGCCGCCTTGGGTTGCGCGAGCAACTCCAGTGCCTCGGACAACGTGACTTCGATCGGCGAGACGCCCGCCGGCAACGAGCGCGTGTCCGTGCCGCACTTGATGTACGGGCCGAAGCGGCCGTTCTGCGAGATGATCGGCTCGTTGCTTTCCGGATGCACGCCCAATGTGCGCGGCAGCGATAGCAACCGAATCGCGGTCGCCAGGTCGACGTCCTCGGGTTTCATGCCTTTGAGCAGTGAGGCGTTCTTCGGCTTGTCTTCGTCGTCAGCGTCGCCGCGCTGCACGTACGGGCCGAAGCGGCCGTTTTTCAGGTAGATCGGCTTGCCGGTGTCGGGGCAATGTCCGAGCGGCTCCAGCGCCACGCCTGCCTGCGCCAGCAACTCCAGCGCTTTTTCCTGAGTCAATTCATCCGGCGGCGTGCCGTCGGGGATCGGCGAGCGGCGTTCGCCTTGCTCCAGGAACGGTCCATAGCGCCCGATGCGCACGAAGATCTCGTCCCCTTCCGCCCCCGGCCGATCCGGTCTGCCGAGCGAAATGCGGCTCGCTTCACGCGGGTCGATCTCTTCGATCTTGGTCGCGAGTTGCTGGCGCAAACCAGGGCGGCCGTTGCCGAAATAGAAGCTCTTCAAGTAATCCAGATGCGCCGCCTCGCCGCGGCTGATCGCGTCGAGGTCTTCTTCCATCTGGGCTGTGAACTGGTAGTCGACCAGCGTAGGCAAGTGTCGCTCCAGCAACTGCGCTACGGCAAAGCCGACCCAGGTCGGCACCAGCGCGTTGCTCTTTTTGAACACATAGTCCCGCGCCTGAATCGTCTCGATGATCGCCGCATACGTACTAGGCCGGCCGATGCCGAGATCTTCGAGCGCTCGCGTCAGCGTGGCTTCGTTGTAACGCGCGGGCGGTTGCGTGGTGTGGCTCTTCGGTTCGAGCCCTTGGCAATTAAGTTGTTCCCCTTCCGTCACGCTGGGAAGTATCGTCTCGCGATCGGCGAGTTCCGCTTGCGGATCGTCCGCGCCTTCGACGTAGGCCCGCAGGAAGCCTGGGAAGTCGATCGTCTTGCCGCCCACCTGGAACGACGCGCCGCCCCCTTCGATGGTGATCGAAATCCGCTGCCCGCGCGCATCCGCCATTTGACTGGCGACGGTACGCTTCCAGATCATCTCGAACAGCCGGAATTCGTCGTGCGAAAGGCTGCCGCGCAGCGATTCCGGTAACTCGAACGGATGGCCGGCGGGACGGATGGCTTCGTGCGCTTCTTGCGCGTTCTTCACCTTCGTGCTGTAGAGCCGCGGTTGCGCCGGCAAGTATTGCTGACCGTACTGTGCATTCACCAATTCTCGCGCCGCACTGACCGCGACCGACGCGAGATTCGTGCTGTCGGTACGCATGTACGTGATGTGACCGTTTTCATAGAGGGCCTGCGCCACTTGCATGGTCCGCCGGGCGGTGAAGCCGAGTTTGCGGTTGGCTTCCTGCTGCAACGTGCTCGTCGTAAACGGCGGCGCCGGGCGTTGCGTGTAGGGCGTCTGCTCGATCTTGGCGACGCGGAATTGCGCGCTCCGCAGCTTGTGGACCAATTCCTCCGCACCGGCGCCATTGAGATGTAGGAACTTGCCGTCTTTCAGTTTGCCCGTGGCGGAGTCAAAGTCCTTCGCGGCCGGGATGCGCTTGCCGTCGGCCGAAACGAGCGTCGCAGAAAGCTGCTCGCCGGAGTGCTTGGCGAACATTCCCAGCACGTCGAAATACGTCGACGAAACAAACTTCATCCGCTCCCGTTCGCGATCGACAATCAGCCGTACCGCCACGCTCTGCACGCGCCCCGCCGACAGGCGGCGGCCCAGCTTGCGCCACAAGAGCGGCGAGACGTCGTAGCCGTACAGCCGGTCGAGGATGCGCCGCGTTTCCTGAGCCTGGACCAGCGAATTGTCGATTTGGCGTGGATGCTCCATCGCCTCTTCAATCGCCTCGCGGGTGATCTCGTGGAACACCAGCCGATGGACGGGAATCTTGGGCTGCAACAGTTCCTGGAGATGCCAACTGATGGCCTCTCCTTCGCGGTCTTCGTCCGTCGCCAGCCAGAGCTCGGTCGCGTCCTTCATCAGCCCCTTGAGCTTCTTGACTTGCTCGTTTTTGCCGGGGGGGACGATGTAGACCGGTTCGAACCCTTCGTTAACGTTCACTCCCAGATAGGCCCATTCCTGGTCCTTATATTTGGCCGGAATCTGCTTTTTGCCCTCGGGCAGGTCGCGGACGTGGCCAATGCTCGCCTCGATGACGAACCGTTTGCCCAGGAATTTGCTGATCGTGCGCGCCTTGGCGGGCGATTCGACGATCATCAGGGCTTTGCCGGTTCCGGCGGGGGATTTCTTGGCCATTTGAATTGAGAGCAGTGTGAAGATAGGCAAACCAGGAGGTGCGTCCCTACTTATCGCCGGACGGCGCTACGAAACTCAGAGGCCGGACCCGTACTCGGTAGAGGCGTTGCAGGTCTCGCGACCCCCCCGGCATCGTAATCCGTATAATCCTACGTATCTGGGCGGCCAGAACCGAGGGCGGCCGCCGAAATCGTGCGTCCCATCCGTCCCGCCGCAGCGGATTGCGGAGGCCCCGGAACGCTCGCAACCCCTTTTGGGATTGAATTTACGTCCCGCGCCAATACAATCGGCACCTTCTTGGGCAGGTGGTGCGACGGACCACTGTTAATCTCTGCCCAGCCTGGCTGTCAAGGGTTGCGACGGCCAGGTTCGCGATCAAATCGACACGAGGAACGCCGCCACCATGGCCAGCCCTTTTTCCAAGTTTCGTAAAAATCAGAAGCTGATGATGGCCATTTTGGGCGTCTTGGTCATGGTCGCCTTCTTGATCCTGCCCACGCTTCTGGAGTTTTCGCAAAACACCGGCACGACGAATACCGACGTCGTCTCCACGAGTTACGGCGTGCTGACGGAGTTGGACCTCCAGAACATGGCCAAGCGGCGGGATCTGGCCAACAAATTCATCAACAACGCCTTGATGCGCGCCAATTTTCAGCAAAGGCCCACACCATTTGGTCGGCCGAACGACCAAGCGGATCTGGTCGAGACCATGCTGCGCTATCGCAAGGCCGAAGAGTTGGGACTTTATGTTCCCGATAATCGCGTCGTCGCCATGCTGGACACCTTGACCGACAAGAAAGTCGACGGCGACGGCTTCTCGCAAATTGCCCAACAGCTAGGTGTGCAGCAATCGCAAGTCATGGATGCTTTGCGTTACGAATTGATGGCGGATCAGTATGAGCAGTTGCACTTTCCCGCCACGCAGATCCAGACGCCGGTCAGCCGCTGGGAAATTTTCCAGAGCCTGAATCGCGAAGTCAGCGCGGAAGTGATTCCGCTCGAAGTCGACAAACTCATCGACCGCACGCCCAAGCCGGATGAAGCGACGCTGCGGGCGTTTTTTGAACAGTACCGACTCGACGACGCGACGTACTACGCCATCGAGCCCGGCTTCAAACAGCCGCATCGCGTGGCGTTCCAGTATTTCAAAATCAAGCTCGACGACTTCACTTCGCAAGTTCCAGTGAGCGAAGACGAGATCGTCGCCGCCTACGAGCGCGACAAGGACACGCTCTATCGCTTCCGGCCGGACTCATCGCTGTTCAACAATCCGTTCACCGTGCCCGGCACCGCGATCGACTCCGGCATCCCGACGGAGGACGATGTCCCGCCGCCCGTCGAACCAGTCACGGAAAGCGAAGCGCCCGCCGCTACGGACACTCCCGTCAATGAAACTCCCGCCACGGAAACGCCCGCCGACGGCGCTGCGCCGAGCGAGCCCGTTCCGGCGGTAGAAACTCCGTCGCCGGCCGATGCCCCGACGGAAACTGAAAAGCCCGCGGATGCACCGCAATCGTCGGTACGCCGCTCACCGTTCCGGTTGGCGTCCTATCGCTTGCAGGACGAAACGCCGGCCGCACCGGAATCGCCCGGAACCGACGCCGCCGCGCAAGCCGCACCGGCTGCCGAAGAGAATACTGCCCCTGTGGCGACCGATGCCGAACAAACTCCGGCCGACGAAGTGCCGCCGCTCGAAGACGAAGCGCCGCTCGCCAACGATGAATGGTTGCCGCCCGGCGAATTGCAGGACGGCCCCGATCCGGAATTCCAACCGCTCTGGAAAGTGCGCGAACAAGTCCGCCAAAGCGTGGCCCGCGAGAAGGCCCAACCGTTGATGGACAAGGTGATCGGCGAATTGACCCGCGACATGCGCCGTTACGAATCGCAATGGCGCGGTTGGAACGGACAAAAAGCGCAGAAGCCGGATTTGCCCATGCCGGCGCCGCTCAATTTCAGCGACTTGGCCTCGAAGAACGGCGTCGAATCCAAACAAACGTCGCTGTTGGCCCGCGACGCGTTGCTCTTCTCCGAAGAGCACACGTTGGGCAACAGCTATATCGGCGAGACGCCCCGGGAAGAATCCGCGGTCGTGAATGCCGCGTATTCTGGCATGGGGCTCTACCAGCCCCAGAACTCGCAGGATGTACAGGGCAATCGCTATCTGTTCTGGAAGACGGAAGAGAAGGAACCCTTTATTCCGACGTTTGAAGAGGTGAAGGGCGATGTCGAGGCGGCCTGGCGCAAACAGGAAGCCCGCAAATTGGCCATTGCCGAAGCGAACAAGCTCGCCGAAGAGGCGAAGAAGTCGGACAAATCGCTGACCGAAGTGTTCGCGGACCGGAAAGACCTTGTCGTGACCACGACCCGGCCGTTCACCTGGAAGTTCGGCGGCTTCATGTTCGGCCAGCAGGAGATTCCCATTCGCACCAGTCAGGTCGAAGGCGTGGACGATGCGGGCGACGAATTCATGCGGACGGTCTATGGGCTGAACATCGGCGAAATCGGCGTCGCCATGAACGAGACCAAAAAGGCCGCGTACCTGATCCGGCTGGTGAACACCACGCCCGATCTCAACGTTCTGCATTCTATGTTTCTGTCGACGCCCTACGCCAACTACGGGCGAGCAGGAGAAAACGACGCCTTGCTCCGTCAGGCGAATTGGCGCCGCGAACTGAACGTCCAAGCCAACGTGCAGTGGCTCCGCGCGCCCCAAGAAATGCAGTAGATCTCGCAAAATAAGCGAGTCTAAGCCCAAGGAAGGCCACCACGGTCGTTGCTATTTGCGACGACTCCGAGGGCCTTCCCTGGGCTTTTTTTTGAGGCCGCCGGGGAACGTTCCCTGCGTTTCATTTGCTCTGGGCGTGGCCCGTGGTTAGCCTAGCGGTGGGGATTTTCCTGCTACCGCATTGACCGGCTCGACTATGAAGAACTTACGCCACGGCGTGCTCGCGGCATTCTGCCTGTGCTTGCTACCTAGCGCCGCGTCGGCTGCACTGATCGCCTCCGTCGAGGTCGCTTACGAACTCATTCCCGACGGCCGCACGCGTTACGAGTACACGCTCTCCAACGCGCCAGACAGTGAGTTCCCGCTGGATTTGTTTCTGCTCGACGTCGGCGAGAATGTCGCGATTGAGCTCGAAACGCCGTTCGGCTGGTTCGCCGATTTCGCGCCCGATGAGCAGACGTTCGAGATTCTGTATCAGGCGGAAGGCAGCGCGGCGTTGGCCCCCGGCGAATCCGCGAAGTTCATCATGCTGTCAGCGGCATTTCCCGACGTGCTCCCCTACTTCGTCGCCAATCTGGCGCAAAGCAGCGAGGAAGGGGGCTACGTCTTCGACTTCACTTTTGCCCCGACCCACGCCTATCCGTTACGGCCCGGCGACACAAACTCTGACGGCGTCGTCGATGTCACGGATCTGAACAACGTCCGCAACAACTTCGCGAAGAGCGGCAACCCGGTGCTCGGCGACACCGACCCATTCGACGGCACGGTCGGGCTCTACGACCTCAACCAGGTCTACAACAACTACGGCCGCACCTACGATCAGGCGATGGTGCCCGAACCGGCGACAGCCGCACTGGCACTCGCGTTCGCCGTTGCTTTGGTTGGTCTGCAAATTTCGAATGTCGGAATCCGAATGTCGAAAGATGTTCGAATGACGAATGATCCCGCAAACGGTATCATCCAAACAACGCCCTTCGTCATTTGAATTTCAAATTTGATTCGACATTCAGGTTTAGAACTTCGTCATTCTTCATGCTCTCCTCCGACATCCGCCTCTGTGAGTTGACGTCGCGCACCGTTCGCTACGCGTACCGTGTGCCGATGAAATTCGGTGGGCGGGTTGTGACCGACGCGGTGCTGTTGGACGTCGACGTGCAAGTCGAAACCCGCGACGGCCGGCGCGGCGCGGGTCACGGCTCAATGCCCATGAGCAACGCCTGGGCGTGGCCGAGCCATCAAGTCTCCGGCCCCGACGCCTTGGCGGCGATGATCGCGCTGGGCGAACAAGCCGTCCGCGACGCCGGAACGTATCGCGAATTCGGCCATCCGCTAGAAATCACGCATGCTCTGGCAAAAGACCATCCCTCAGCCGCCGCGGCGCTGACGTCGGCACTCGCGGAACCGATGCCGCGACTCGCGCAACTTGTGGCCACGAGCCCGTTGGAGGCCGCGATTCACGACGCCTACGGCAAGGCCCTCGGCATCAACGCGTACAACACGCTGGGTCCGGAATTCGTGAACCGCGACTTGTCGCATTATCTGACCGCCGAGTTCCAAGGCGAGTATCTCGACCGCTATACCTCTCGGCAGCCTAAGCAGTCGATGCCGCTCTATCATCTGGTCGGCGCGCTCGATCCGCTCACTGCCGCGGATCTCCCGGAGCGCATCGGCGACGGCTTGCCCGAGACGCTGGGGGAATGGATCGCCGCCGACGGACTCACCCATCTGAAGATCAAGCTGAACGGCGACGATCTCGCCTGGGACATCGAACGCGTCACCGCCGTGGAACGCATTGCGGCGGAAGCGCAGCACAATCGCGGTTGCCAGGCCTGGCGTTACTCGCTCGACTTCAACGAACGTTGCGCGAACGTGGAATACGTGCTGGATTTCCTCGCAGGCATTCGGGAGCGCGCCCCTGCGGCGTGGGATCGTGTGCATTACATCGAGCAGCCCACGCACCGCGACCTCCGCGCTCATCCGGAAAACAAGATGCACGCCGCGGCCAAGTTGAAGCCAGTGGTGATCGACGAATCGTTGATCAACCTGGACAGTTTGCAGTATTGCCGTGAACTCGGTTACTCCGGCGTCGCCCTCAAGGCCTGCAAAGGACACAGCGAAGCGCTCTTGATGGGCGCCGCGGCGCAGAAGTACGGCATGTTTCTCTGCGTGCAGGACCTCACCTGTCCCGGCGCTTCGTTCTTGCACTCGGCCAGCCTGTCGGCCAGAATCCCCACCGTGGCCGCCATCGAAGGCAACGCCCGCCAATACTGCCCCGCCGGCAATCAACGCTGGGCGGAACGCTTCCCGTCGATGTTCCAACTAAGCGACGGCACACTCGGCACGGCGGCGCTCAACGGCCCCGGACTCGGGTACTAGGAGTTTGAAGTTTTCAGTGTTCAGTTTTCAGTGATTGGCCAATTCGTCTTCACTGAAAACTGAACACTGAAAACTTCAAACTCTTCCCGCATCAGTCTTCCGCCCGGCTACGATCCCCGCACATCTTCACGATCCTCGGATCGAACCGCGCCACCGTTTCCACCAGGTCCGCTTGCGCGGCCATCACTTCCTCGATGTTCTTGTAGACGAACGGCACTTCGTCCGCGCCGGCGGAGAGGACCCGTACGCCGCGCTTTTCCAGGTCCTTTTGCACCGCGCGGAAGTTGTACGTATTGTTCGCCTGCGTGCGCGACATCCGCCGCCCGGCGCCGTGCGAGGCGCTGTCAAAACTCTCCGGATGTCCCTTCCCACGGACAATAAACGCCGGGTCGGCCATCGAGCCGGGAATGACGCCCAACACGCCAGCGCCTGCGGGCGTGGCCCCTTTGCGATGGACGACGAGTTCCCGTCCGCCATGCTCTTCGAGCCAGGCGAAGTTGTGATGATTCTCCACTCCGGCAACCGGCTCCGCGCCCAGCAACTTGGCCACCTGCTGGTGAATCACCGCGTGGTTCGCGGCGGCGTAATCCCCCATCAAATTCATGGCCGCCCAATACTCCTGCCCCGCCTCACTGGCGAGGTCGAGCCAGGCCAGCCGGCCGAAATCCTTGTAGCGCGAATCGAGCCGGCTCTGCGCGATCGCCGAATACGTGCTGCAGACTGACGCACCCGTGCCGCGGCTGCCGCTGTGGCTCAGCAGCGCGACGTACTTGCCCGGTGCCAGTTGCAACTCCGGCGCCGGCGCATCGAGCGTGAACACGCCGAACTCGACGAAATGATTGCCGGAGCCGGACGTGCCGAGCTGCCGCCAGGCCTTGTCGCGATTTTCGCGCGTAATGCGCGTCACCGTCCAATCGCGATCCATGACCGGATGCTCCATCGGACGGCGATATTCCACGCCGATGCCAAACCGCGTCCCGCGTTCCAGCGCGGCGTCGAAGAGCGACGGCTGTCGGGTCAGCGCTTCCGGCGACAGATCGAAGATCGACAGCTTCATCCGACAAGCGATATCCACGCCCACGGCGTAAGGCACCACCGCCCCTTCAAGCGCCAGCACGCCGCCGATCGGCAAGCCATACCCGATGTGTGCATCGGGCATCAACGCCGCCCCGCGCGCCATCGGCAGTCCGCAGGCCTGACGCATCTGCTGATGCGCGCCGTCGTCAATCTCCGTCCCCCACGTGCGGTAAGTGATCGGCTCCATCATCCCGGTCGCCTCGGCTTCGAGAAGTGCATTCGCCAAGGGAGCAAAATGCGGATCCGAGGTAAACTCCGTCGGACGCTCCACCACGGCCAGCAACTGTGCGCGGACGTCCTTCCCGCGCAGTCCGCCATCGGTCGCGGCGCTTTGCACGGCCGCGATCGCCTCTTTCAAGCAACGCGCGGGAACGCCGAGTTTTTCCAATTGGCGGCGGTTCATGGCGAACACTACTTCAAGTCAGGTCCCGGTATTCCTTGCGCTGGAACACGATCATCGCCAAGACAATCGCCGTCGCGCTGATGCCCAGCATCGCCCACAGCGCGGTTTCCGCGGTAACTCCCGTGAACACGCGGGGATCGAGCGGTTCCACGACGCGGCTTTCCCCGCGGACCTGGAGCAGCGAGGTGCCGTAGTCATAGATCATCGACCGGCCATAAAAGTTCACGGCAAATCTTTGCACCATGCCGGGAATATTGCTAAGGAAAAACTCCATGAAGATCGAATAGATCAGCGCCAGCACCGTCGCGTGCCGGAACAACACCGCAAAGAGATGAAAGGCGGCGACGTAGCTGACCGACATTGCCAGCACCGCCGGCAAATAGGCATCAAACGCCGCCACGCCCGCAGCCCCAGCGAGCCGGCAATCGACGTAAAACACGCCGATGATCAAGCCCAATACAAGCGGTAACGTGGCAAAGATCTTGGCCACCACGATCAGCGGACGCGGCACCGGCCGCACCAGCAGGAAGAGCAGCGTGCGATCTTCGCGATCACCGCCGATGCTAGTCGTCGCGTAGGTCAGCGCGCAGAGCGGGATCACCAACAGCGCAAACTGAAAGATCACGAATTCCCGGCTGAACTGCTCGAACGCGCGGCCGAAGTTCTTGTCGAGCGCATAGCGATGGCCCAGGATCGAGAGCTCCGCGATGGTCAGACCCAGCGGCAATAAAATCATCAACGTGCCGGACGACCAGAGCAGTCGCCGGAACGAAACCCAACAGAGCGCGGAACAGGCGCGCAACAAGTTCATGCCGACCTCTGTTGCAAGTAGCCGAAGACCGCGTCCGCGCCGCCGTCGAGGGTAGTTAATTGATCGATCGGCAATCGCTCGTCGACCGCGAGTCGATTCACCAACGCGAAGAACTTCTGTGGCTCCCGGGTACGGACCAGCAGCCGTTCGCCGCACATTTCCACGGCTTCCACTTCGTTCGCGCCAACAAGCTTTTCCGCCCAGCGGCGTGGCTGCTCACTGACGACTTCCACGCAGAACGGCTGGTCGTCCAGCATTGCCCGAATCTCGCGCAATGTGCCCCAGGCCAGGATACGGCCACGGGCGATCATCAAAATCGAATTGGTGAGCTGTTCCACCTCGGTCAGCAAATGGCTGCTGACCAAGACCGTCTTACCACGCTCGGCGAGTTTCCCCAGCAACTCGCCGAATTCCCGCCGGCCGCCGGGGTCGATGCCCGTCATCGGCTCGTCGAGCAACAAAATCTCCGGATCATGCACGAGCGCCTGCGCCAGCTTGATCCGTTGCCGCATCCCGTGGCTGCAACCGGCAATCCGCCGCGCCGAACGGTCCGCCATGCCGACTTCATCGATCGCCACCTGCGTCTGCTCGCGCGCGATGCGCCGCGAGTACCCGTGCAGCCGGGCCATCGTATAAACAAACTCGAACCCGGTCATTTCCTCGTAGAACTGATTGATGTCCGGGCTGAACCCCAGGATCCGCTTGGCGGCCGTCGACCAGGCGTCATGCTCGTTGAGCCGGACACGCCCGAGCGTCGGCCGCAACTGCCCGCTCGCGAGCTTGAGCAACGTCGACTTCCCGGCCCCATTCGCGCCCAGCAGCCCCGTGATGCCAGGACCAATCTGGCAACTAATATCATTCACCCCGATCACCGGGCCATAGAACTTGGTGACGTGCTCGAAGGTGAGGGGCATAAACGCGGTACGGGAAGTAAGAAGTAAGGAACGCGACGACCGTCAGCCTTGACTTGAGCGGCGGGTTGTCGATGATGCAGCAAGCTCGCCCAAATGACGTGTCGCCAGACTCCATTATGGCTCAATCCAAGCTCCAAACATGACCTCTCCGACCATTGACGCGAAGCGCCGGCTGCCGCTGCACCATCGGATCATGATCGGCCTGGTGCTAGGCGCCGTCGTCGGCATCGCCGTCAATCTGGCGGTTGGCGACGAAGATAGTTCGGCCAAACGAGCGGTGGATTGGGTTATTTTTCATATCACCGGGCCGATCGGCGCATTGTTCCTGCGGCTCTTGTTGATGCTCGTCGTGCCGCTCGTGTTTTCCTCGCTCGTGGTCGGCATCGCCGGCATTGGAGATATACGCAAGCTTGGCCGCCTTGGCCTGAAGGCGTTTCTTTACACGCTGGTGATTTCGGGCATTTCGGTGGTGATTGGTCTCACTATGGCCAACACCATTAAGCCTGGCAAGCGGATGTCCGAGGAAACGGCCACAGAGTTGCGTGAGAAGTTCGGCGCCGGCGTCCCCGCGGCCCCGGACAAAGCCGAAGCGGCCAAGCCGACGGCGCCTTTGAAAAAGGTGGTCGACACGTTGATTCCGTCGAACCCGTTCTTTTCGGCGGCGACGGAACTGCCGAACATGTTGCATCTGATGTTCTTCGCGCTACTGATGGGCGTCGGCATTACGCTCCTGCCTCATGACGCCACGCGGTCGCTGGTTTCCGTGCTGCAAGGCCTGTTCGAGGTAATCTCGAAACTCATCGATCTGATCATGCTGACCGCACCGTACGCCGTGGCCTGCCTGGTGTTCAACAACACCGCGCAGTTCGGCATCGAGTTGCTGGCCGCGCTCTCATGGTATGTGGTTGCGGTGCTCGGCGGCTTGGCGCTGCACATGTTCGGTGTCTACTCGCTGTCGGTGTACTATTTGTCCGGCATTCCGCCGCTCGATTTCTTCCGCCGCACGCGCACCGCTGCGCTGACCGCGTTCTCCACCTCGAGCTCGAACGCGACGCTGCCGACCGCGATGAAAGTCACGGAAGAGAATCTGCACGTCCCGCCGGAAATTGGGAACTTCGTCCTCACCGTCGGTGCCACCGCGAACCAAAATGGCACGGCACTCTACGAAGGCGTGACCGTCTTATTCCTGGCGCAACTCGCGGGCGTTGACCTCACGCTTGGGCAACAATTGATGGTCGCCTACATGGCGATCCTCGGCGGCATCGGCACGGCTGGCGTCCCGAGCGGTTCGATCCCGTTCGTCGTGCTCGTCCTCTCCACCATCGGGGTGCAACCGGAACTCGTGGCGGTGATCCTGGGCATCGACCGCTTCCTGGATATGTGCCGCACCACGCTCAACGTCACCGGCGACATCACCGCAGCAACCTTCGTCGCCAAATCCGAAGGTTACAAGCTAGCCGGCGACGCGGAGAAAAACAGCTCATGAAAGGGGGAATGACGAATTTCGAAATCCGAATGACGAAGGAATGTCGAAGCTCGAATGACTGAATGTTCGCTAGCAAACCAACCCAATGCCAGCATCCATTCGTCATTCCCCCTCCTCCCTCCGTGTCCTCCGTGCTCTCCGTGGTGAATCTTCGGAAGCGACTTCGGCCTCTTCAAATGAACCGTGTCTCGAATTAAACTACGCGGCAATTCACAACTTCCTCAAGCAGCCATCGCCATGCAACGCCGTTCCTTTCTGACGCAAGCCGGCATCGCCGCCGGGGCCGCCTTGGGCGCCACACAAGTCGCATCCGCACAGACGGCTGACGCCGCGCCGAAGAGGAAAAACCGCCCCAATCCCATCGGCGTTTCCACCTATTCTTTCTGGCGCTTTAACGACGCCACGAAGTTGCCAATCAAGCAGTGCATCGACCTGGCGGCCGAGATGGGCTTTGACGCCGTGGAGCTGCTGCACATTCAGATGGAGTCGGAAAGCAACGCCTACCTGCAGAAGATCAAGCAGCGCGCGTTCCTGCACGGGCTGGCGCTCTGCGGATTTTCGACCCACCAGGGGTTCGTCAATCCGGATGAAAACGTCCGCCGCGTGAATATCGGCCACACGCTGCATTGCATCGAACTGGCCTATCAGCTCGGCATCCCCACGGTGCGGATCAACACGGGCCGCTGGGGCACGATTAAGAACTTCGACGACTTCATGGCCAACCAGGGGCGCGAGCCTGGCCTCGAAGGCTATACCGACGACGACGGTTTCGGCTGGGTGATCGGTAGCCTGGAGAAGCTGCTGCCCAAAGCGGAGGAATGCGGAGTCACGCTCGGCCTGGAAAATCACTGGGGCCTGGGCCGCAACGCCGACGGCGTGCTGCGCATCATCAACGCGATCAACAGCCCCTGGCTCCGCGCCACGCTCGATACCGGCAACTTCCTCGAAGATCAAATCCCGCAATACGAACAAATGGCCCCGCACGCCGTCTTCGTGCAAGCCAAGACCTACTACGGCGGCGGCAAATGGTACGAATTGGACCTCGACTACCAAAAGGTCGCCGAAATCCTTCGCCGCCACAACTACCAGGGCTACATCTCGCTGGAGTTCGAAGGCAAAGAAGATTACGAGACGGCGATTCCGAAGAGTTTGAAGATGTTGCGGGAAGCGTTTGCTTGAGGAAGAGTTTGAAGTTTTCAGTGTTCAGTTTTCAGTGAGGACTTCGATCCCAAGCACTGAAAACTGAACACTGAAAACTTCGAACTAATCAGCCACAAACTTCGTCACGCGCCATTCGACGTTGAGTTCCGTCCCGAGCACCTGCCGCCTCACGTGCAACGGATAGCCGAGTCTAGGGTCGAAGTCCGCTTTGAGCACCACTTGGCTCCCGGCCGGGGCGTTGTAGCCTTTCTCCGGATCGCGCTGGCCCTGGAGTTCGGTGGCCAGCATGTCGAACTGGCTCGGTACGGTCCAGGCGGCCCAGGTGCGTCGCTGATCCGGCACGCGACCGTCGCGCGTCATCTCCACCGGTTCGCCATCGCGGACCTTAAGTTGCACCACGCCCGGCCGGCGTCCGAAGATTTGGACCTCCAGCGAATAACTGCGCGGTCCGGCTTGGTCCCAACGGGCGCGCGCGGCGCTCAACGTCTCATCCGTCAACGCCGGCAAGGGATCGCGATAGAAAGCGACGGCGACGACCACGGCGCCGATGACTGCGAGCATCACTCCCAAGGCCGCGCCGAGCAGCAGTTTGGCGACGCGCGGCCGTCTCCGCACGGCAACCTGAGTCACCTCGCCCTGCGCATCATCCGGGTCGTCCCTACGTCGATCAATCACCAGCGCCGTCTTTCCTGAGTTAAGTTTGCTACACTAGGCCTTGTCTCAAAACGCGATTTTGACGTCATATCGCAGGTATTGTAAGAGGCAGGCCCATTTGATCATGCCGGCGAAGTTTCGGGTTGTTT
>JAWXBP010000477.1 GCA_034440135.1 Planctomycetia bacterium | reverse complement strand
GGGCTGCCAACCGGCTGACCAGCGCCGAAGTTGTTACGAACGTTGTTGAGGTCGGTGATATCGACATCGTTGTCGTTGTCCGTATCGCCCAACCCCGCGCCGCTGAAGTTATTACGGACGTTGTTCAAGTCGGTGATATCGACATCGCCGTCGTCATCCGTGTCGCCGAGCGGGCCGACAGGTCCTTCTTCGAGTTGGACGGTGCCGCGGATGGAAGTCCCGCCGACCACATGGTACTCGAAGATCAAATCGTTGGTGCTGCCAAGCGTGAACAAGTTGCCCAGTTCCAACGTCGCGCCGGTGGCGATCGACGTCGAACCAAACAGACTCGATTCACTGAGGGTGACCGCACTCTGATTCAGACCAGACGCCCAACCATTGAGCCCCAGTCCATCAAACCCGGCGGCGTTCAGCGAACCCGACGCCGAGGTGATCATGATCCCGTCAATTTCGAACGCGCCGCCGCCGACAGTCGGGTTTTCCAACGTCGCGTCGCCGGTCGAGGGATCGATCTTGAGGTTCAGGTTGTGGACCACGTCGACGGCCAACACCTGACCGAGCGTGCCGCCGGCCTTGTAGACCAACTCTCCGCGGAGACCAGGCGAGTCCAGAAAATCGACTTTCACGTTCTCGGGCTTAAACGTGGCGCCACTGGCCACGCCCACGGCGGCATTTGTAAATGCCGGAGTATCCACAAGCGTCCAGGAATCTCCAAACTCCGGTGCTGCGTCGCCGAGGTCGAAGTGGACTTCGATCTTGGAACCTGGCAAAACGCTCCCCTCTGCAAAGATATCAAAGGAGTTCGTCGCCTTCACAGGGGAATGGGTCACGTCAGTGATGTTTGCCACAAAAGTGGAGATCCCCAAGACGAAGTCGCCCACTTCGACGTCCGTGTCCGGTCCCGTCATCGAGACGCGTGCACCGGGCGTCGCCCAAAACGCATCGAGCGTAGGCGTGCGCAAGGTTCCGGAACCCGAAATATTCAACTGACTCGTGGCGTTTCCATTGCCATTGTCACCCAGCGCCAGTGACAGATACACCGGAACGTTGAGCGATCCTTGCAGATTGATGATACCCGCGCCATTCGCGCCGCTTGCGCCGAGGTTGACGTTGTCGAACGCGACCGAACCCGTCGGCGCGATATCGATCGTGCCGCCTTGCCGCGTTACAAGTTGGGCGTACTCACCGACGTCCGTGTTGATCGTCGCCGTCCCTCCGGCGAGAAACTCAGCCGTGTCGTCCGCCGCTGGCGCTCCACCGGGACCGGTCCCTCCGGTCCAATTGGCGTCCGTCCAATTGCCATTTGAGCCATTCCACTGCGCGATCTGTGCATTGGACGGCGACGCAGAGATCAGCACGGTTCCCAGCGCCGCGACGAGGGCAACCACTGAAGTCTTCCTGCCGCGGGCAGCTTTGCGGAGGCCAACCACCGCGGCGGCGATGCCGGCAAGCACCCAAGTCGAGGGTTCCGGCACGGGCGATGCGCCCGGCGTTTGGCTCGCCTTGATGATACCGAAGTCGTCCAAGTCAATCCGATCATCGTGATTGACGTTACCCAATTCGAGCGACTCAATTCCGGTCAGCGCGCTGATGTCGGCGCCGACGTTGGCGCGCCAGACATCGTAGTCCGTCGCATCGACGATGCCGTCGGCGTTCACGTCGCCCTTGGTCAAGCCGCTGTAAATCAGCAGATCGTCGATTTGCAAATTGAGTTGGTTCGGGAGGATGTTGCCCCAGCGGAACAAACGCGCCTCGTCGACAAAGCCGGTCATGCGGCGGTCGCCGTTCGAGTCGCCGCCGATCGAAATGGATCCGCTGGTGGCGCCATACGTCCCACCGTGAGCGAAGACGGTCTGCACGCCGTCCAGGTAAAAATTCCATTGACTGCCATTGGTGGCAAAGGCAATGTGTTGCCATTCGCCGTACCTGATTTCGCCCGCCAACGGGAAGCCGCCCGTGCCGTAAGTCGTCCATTGTCCGTCAGCCGTGCCGACAAAGCCCATCCCGGAACCATTGGTGAACGGGACGAATTCGGTATTTTCCATGACGGGGTCAATCCAGACCCAGGCTTCCATCCCGATGCGAAACGTGTTTGGCGGCTGGCCATGCCATTGCGTCGCGCTTCCGAACAAATCGCTGACTCCATCAAATTGCATGGACAACGAACTGTAGCCGCCCGGTGACGCGAAATCGCTGTAGAGCGGTGTCCCAAACGTCGCCAGGTCGCGTTCTGCACCTTCGTACTTGATTTCGTCGTACGTCAGGCCGCTCTCTGGGGGTTGTCCGGGGGTGGGAGTGTCCGCATCTTCTTCGCCCAGGCGATAATGGGCAAAGGGGATGAGTGACGGAGCCGCCGGCAGCGTCGCGGGAATAGCGACCGTCGCCGTCAGGGCCAAGAGAACAACACACTTACACCGAAGCATTTAGTGACTCCTTCTCTGAAACAGGGATGCCCAACACGGAGCGGCGTGGAATAACGAGCGCAGGAGCACGAAAGCCCTCGCGACGCCTTCTTTTGGCCGCTTAATGCACCAGCGAATGGAGGTAGGCCGGTTCGCCTCAGATCTCTTCCGCGGTGAACCGATATCGAGGGCCGTGATTCCATGCACGGCGGTCGCGACCAAGCTGGGCGGCTGGCAAATGTCGCGAGCGAGTTCAAGGGTAAATCCGTCGGTACGGATCGTCAATGATCCTTGCCAAGAAATTAGCAATTTATTTGGGCACGACAGCCCCGCCAGGATAGGGGCAAGCACCTATCGGCCGCGCATGGCATCTTAGCGCGGCCCGGCATCGTCTTCCATCTGCTGGATATAGCGCCGCAGGCGTTCCAGTTCGTCGGAGACGTGGCGCAGTTTGAGCATGTTGTCGACGCGTTTGAGTAGTTCCAGTTTGTTCACCGGTTTACTCAGGAAATCGTCGGCGCCGGCGTTGACGGCCCGTTCGATGTCTCCCAGCTCGTTGAGCGCGGTGACCATCAAAATCATGATCCCCTTCGTCGCGGGGTCGTCCTTGAGTTTCTGGCAGACCTCGAAGCCGGAGAGCTTCGGCATCATGACGTCCAACAGGATCAAGTCCGGCTTGAACGACGCGACCTTATCGAGCGCATCTCGGCCGTCGACCGCCACGCCGAGTGCGCAATCCACGTCCGCTAAATAGGCTTCGAGCAACTCGACGTTGGTCTCGTTGTCGTCCGCGATGAGAATTCGACTTTGGAGCATGGGAAGGGAAGTATCAGAAGCAAGAAGTCGGACTCTAAGGTTGGTTGAAGTCGCCGATCGAGGCGCTTCGCTATGCAGGTGAGATCAGTTCCGTGGGATGCATGCTCAAGTATTCCCGCACTTCGAGTTGCATGCGATCAATCTCCCGTAGGAAGCCGGAGGCGGACGCATGGTAATTGGCCGCGTTGGTTTCCACCATCCGCAGCTTAGCAAGCTGCGCCTGCATATAAGCAATCCGGCTTAATGCGGCTCGCAGCTCTTCGTCAGATTGAATCATGTGCTCGGTTCCACAATCTCAATGATTCCGCGTTTCCCACCAGCACGTTTGCCTTGCCAAAACTCGATGGCCTCCTCCTCTGTTCCCATGATCGCGGACTGACGCAACCAGAACACGCTCATGCCAATTGCCGA
The DNA here is from genome assembly GCA_034440135.1 of Planctomycetia bacterium. Taxonomy (NCBI): domain Bacteria; kingdom Pseudomonadati; phylum Planctomycetota; class Planctomycetia; species Planctomycetia bacterium. The sequence continues at coordinate 31,636 of JAWXBP010000477.1, read as the reverse complement.
ATCCGCCTCTGCATGATCGAACAGGATTCGCTCTTCTTCAGGAAGTGAGTCCAGCATAAAGCCGTCGTCCATAACCATGAATATGTCCACATCATTTGGCTCCAGTTTCGCGGTGACAAAGGAGCCAAATACAATGAGTCGTTTCAGGAAACGTGTTCTCGTAGCCAAATCGTATGCGCGTTCGAGGCGTTGAATCATGATCAAACGTGCCGGCGTCTCGCTGCCAAATCTCGTCCGTATACCTTCCATCGTCGCCGCATAAACCCCAGGCGGCAAGTCTCCAGTCGAGCTAAAGTTCGGTATTTGGCCCATGTTCCGTGCTGGCCATCAAGAGGACTTCTGTTATTGAATCAGCCTAACTTCGCCGCCGGCACCGGGAACGATTCGCACAAATCGCGGACTGCGCCGCGGACGCGCTGCAGCGCTTGTTCGTTCTCAGCCCCGCGAAGCGCTTCCAGCATCCAAGCGCCGACGCGGCGCATTTCGTCGACGCCCATGCCGCGCGTGGTCAGCGCCGGCGTGCCAACGCGGACGCCGGAGGGATCGAGTGGTTTCCGTGGATCGTACGGGATCATGTTTTTGTTGACCGTGATGCCGGCGCGGCCGAGCGCCGCCTCGGCCGTTTTGCCCGTCAGGCCGAGCGGCGTCACATCGCAGAGCATCAGGTGATTGTCCGTGCCGCCGCTGACGAGCTTTACGCCGCCGGCCATGAGCACTTCCGCGAGCACCTTGGCGTTGTCGATGATCCGCTGCGCATAGACTTTGAAATCCGGCCGCAGCGCCTCGCCAAAGCAGACCGCCTTCCCGGCCACGACGTGCATCAGCGGCCCGCCTTGTAACCCAGGGAAGACCGCCTTGTCGATCTCCTTGGCGTATTCAGCCTTGCACATCGTGAGCCCGGCGCGAGGGCCCCGCAGGGTCTTGTGCGTCGTGGTCGTGACAAAATCAGCGACCGGCAGCGGGTTGTCGTGCAGCCCGGCCGCCACAAGTCCGGCGTAGTGGGCCATATCGACGAACAATTTGGCGCCCACTTCCTTGGCGATCTCCGCGAACCGCGCGTGGGGGATCTCCCGGGGGTAGGCGCTGGCGCCGGCCACGATCAGCTTGGGCTGATGTTCGCGGGCCAGCCGGGCGATTTGATCGAAATCCAGGCGATGCGTGTCGGCGGTGACGCCGTAGCTGATGAAGTGGTAAAGCTGACCGGAAATGTTCAGCTTCATCCCGTGCGTGAGGTGGCCGCCGTGGGCCAGGTCCAGCCCCAGGACAGTGTCGCCGGGCTTGATCGCCGTGACATAGACCGCCATGTTGGCCTGGCTGCCGGAGTGCGGCTGCACGTTGGCGTGTTCGGCCCCGAACAGCCGGCATGCCCGCTCCCGGGCGAGTTCTTCGACAACGTCCACATATTCGCAGCCGCCGTAGTACCGCCGGCCGGGATAGCCTTCGGCGTACTTATTGGTGAGCACGCTGCCCACGGCCTGCATGACGGCCGGGCTGGTGTAGTTCTCGCTGGCGATCATTTCGAGGCCGTCCTGCTGGCGCTCGATCTCTTGCGCGATCGCCCCCCAGACCTCGGGATCTTCCTGCTGGACGAAATTGGTGTCGGCCAAGATGAGCTAGCTCCGGCAAAGGAATACGCGGCGTCCGCCGCCGGGGACGCGCGGTCAATACCCGCCTGATTGTCGAAATCGCCCGCGGGGCGTCAACCGGCCGGGACGAGCTTCCCTGAGAGGCGAAGTGGCCGTTGCAAACGGTAGCCGGACTCTGTGAGGCCGGCCATCGATGTGCAGCAGCCACAGGCCTCGTTGAATTACCAATCTTTTTCCGGGCATCCGGAGGCAACCACGAAAGACACGAAAGGCACGAACGTCTTGTAGAGAATCGATTCGTGTTGCAGATGCGAACAAGACGTCGGCTCGACGGTTAGTCATGGATTGACCGCCGTAGCCCTCCAAAGCATGCCAAACTTTCGTGTTTTTCGTGCCTTTCGTGGTTCCTTCCGATATATGTCGGAGAACGAGGGCTTTGACCTCGGCTGCCGTCGAGTGAGCGCCGACAACTTAGTTGCCCGTAAACAAAAAGTCGTACGTCGTAGCCGCGTTCATCAGCGGTTCGATTCTCGACGTTTGAGGCGTCGGCGCATGGCAACCGAGCAATTCCTTCGCCAACGACTGATAATCCGCCGCGCCGTGCGAGTCGTCGGCGTATTGGAAGATCGATTGCCCGAAGCTGGGGGCTTCCGCCAGGCGGATGTTGCGGCGGACTCGGGTTTGGAAGACCTTCGTTTCGCGCCAGGGACCTTCGCCGCCGCGATGTTGGGCGAAGAATTCTTCCACGTCACGGCTGACCTCGGCCGCCAAGCGCGTGCCGGATTCGTACATGCACAGCACGACGCCGCGCAGCGAAAGCCGGTTGTTCAGGCGGCGCGAGACGAGTTGAATGGTTTCCAGCAGTTTGCTGAGACCATGCAACGCCAGGAAATGAGGCTGGAGCGGGATCAGCACCTCGTCGACGGCCGCCAAAGCGTTTAATGTGAGAATGCCCAGCGACGGCGGGCAATCGATCAGGCAATAGTCGAACTGTGCCGAATCGGCGGCCATCGCGTCGCGGAGGATGACTTCCCGGCCGACGACGCCGGCCAGTTCCAGCTCGGCCGCGGCCAGATCGATATGCGAGCCGACCAGCGACAGGTTTTCGTCGATTTCACGCCGCACGGAAGCGAGCGTGGCGTTGTTCACCAGCACGTCGTAGATCGACGTATCGTGCCGGCCGGGGGCGACGCCCAGGTGGAGCGTGGCGTGGGCTTGGGGATCGAGGTCGATCAGTTGGACCCGGCTCCCGGCCGCTGCGAGCGCCGCCGCCAGGTTCACGGAAGTAGTCGTCTTCCCGACGCCCCCTTTTTGATTCAAAACGGCGATCGTGCGCATCGGAAATCCTTTTCGCTGCGGGTCGAAACGGGCTCCCACACTAGCCCGTAGCACCAGCAAGGGAGAAACGACGTCGTCGAGAGTTTGGGCCGGAAACTCTCAGCCACGTCAACTCTCCCTCGCTGGCGCTACGGGCTAGTGTGAGCGGGAGGACTGGACGGGGGAAGCGAAGACGCCTCCCCGGCGGTCCGGGGGGCATTATAATCGTCGCGGAATGAACGACCCAATCCCAGAATGTCGGAGGAGTAAAGGAGTAGAGAAGTAAAGTAGTAGAGAACGAAATTGCCGATTTGCGAAACTCCCTTGCTCCTTTTCTCCTTTACTCCTCCCCCTACTGACTCCATGCGCGTCATCGTTGAAAAAGATATCGCTGCCGTAAGCCGGTCCGGCGCTCAGATCCTGGCCGAATTATTGCGCCGTAAACCGACCTGCGTGCTGGGGCTGGCGACCGGTTCGACGCCGCTGGGGCTTTACGCGGAGCTGATCCGGCTGCACTGCGAGGAGCAGCTCGATTTCTCCCGGGTGGTGAGCTTCAACCTCGACGAATACGTCGGGCTGGGGCCGGCCCATCCGCAGAGCTACCGCTTCTTCATGCAGCAGCATCTGTTCAATCACATCAACATCGATGTGCGGAACACCCACGTGCCGGACGGCCGAGCGCTTGATTTCGAGGCTCACTGCGAACGCTACGAGCGGATGATCCAGGACGAGGGGGGCATCGACCTGCAGATTCTCGGCATCGGCAGCGACGGCCACATCGCCTTCAACGAGCCCGGTTCATCCCTCGGCAGCCGCACGCGGTTGAAAACGCTCACCGCCGAGACCGTCCGGGATAACGCCCGGTTCTTCGGTAGCCAGGCCGAAGTGCCGCGATTGGCAATCACGATGGGGATCGGGACGATTCTTGAATCCCGCAAGTGCTTGCTCCTGGCCTGCGGCGATCACAAGGCCAAGGCCATTCGCGATACCGTCGAAGGCCCCGTCACGGCGCAGGTCACGGCTTCCGCGCTGCAATTGCACCGCGAAGTCGTCTCGATCGTCGACGAAGAAGCCGGAAGATTGCTGGAGCGACGCGAATACTATCGAGAGGTCGAACGGGCGCAATCGATGTTGAAACAAGGAATGCTGCGTCCAACAGAAGTCTAGTCCAGCGACAACGAATCGCGGTTGAACAATAGAACCTCTCACCCGCCTTCCTCCCCATGCGCCAAGCCGGCACGTTACCCCCCGACGCCGATGCCGAACGGTTTGCGGATTATCTGCTGACCTTGGGGATCAAAACGCGCATCGACGGAGGCGACCACGGGCGCATCGTCTGGATCAAAGACGAGCAGGACTTGGAACGCGGCCGACAAGAGCTCGCGGAGTTCCTGGCCAACCGGGCGGATCCCAAGTACCGCATGGCCGAAGACGGCGCGCGGGCAATTCGCCAAGACCTGGAGGCCAAGGAAAAGGAGTATCGCAAAAACCTGATGGACGTCCGCCGCGGCTGGGCGCAACCGATTACCGGCCGGGCGCCGATCACCATGACGCTGCTCGGCCTGATGATCGCCGTCGCGCTGGCGAGTATGCTCGGCTTCAACGTTGCGCAATGGCTGCACATTTCTTCGTATGCCGGCGAGTCCTCCACCGCCCTGCCCGAAGTGCTGCATGGTCAACTCTGGCGGCTCGTCACGCCGATTCTCCTGCATTTCGGCGTTCTGCACTTCATTTTCAACTTCATGATGTTGCAGAACATGGGGACGCTGATCGAAACTCGCGAGGGTACTGGGCGTTTCATCACGCTCGTGCTGCTAAGCGCAGTCATCTCGAATCTCGCCCAGTACTTCGGCAGCAACGTCTTCAACACGGAATTCCTCAACGATCCCTTGCACGCGACGATCATTTCGAGCGGCAACTTCGGCGGCATGTCGGGCGTGAACTACGCGCTGTTCGGCTACATCTGGTTCCGCAGCCGGGGCGGCAGCGCCGGCTACATGATTCATCCCAATAGCGTCTTCATGATGCTCGGCTGGCTCGTCGTCTGCATGACCGGCGCCCTGGGCCCGGTTGCAAACACCGCCCACGTCGTGGGCCTGGCCGTCGGCTTGGTAGCAGCAACGCTCGTCAACCGCAGCTAAGCGAAGCATCGCGACACCAGCCCCCAAGACCTGGCGAACGCGATGTACGGCCGGTTGCTGTCGCCGTATCAGCCGGAGTTGATCGAGGGGAAAGAGTTTTTTGCGGAACCGGAGGACGAGCCTTCGTAACCGTCAAGCGATCGAGCCATTCGTTGAAACGTAAGCAGTCAATATTTGTGCAGCTACGCAATGAGTCTACCAATGTTGAGTTCATCGGACCGCCAGACGATTCGGCTATGGGGCTTCATTGATCCCGACCATCTGGCGTTTTTGAACGAATGCGCTGGCAGGAGATGTCTTGCGATGAATGCAGGATTCGCTATGCCGGACGAAACACCAACCTGGACGGCGAGGTTTTCCGGCGCGCCCATTGTCATAGGCGAAAACTACGGCGGTTATGACGGGCCCTTCGGCGCGTGGCGCGACGCGTTGCAAAACCATTTCATCGTCGGCGAATTTGACTTCGTCGGGCGCACCTCTCTGAACACGTCAGAATGCGCGAGCGCAAAAGAGCGTCGTGCGCAAGAGGCAAAGCGACGCAAGTGGTCAGTCGAGCGTCAGGCACATCTCTCCGGTCAGACGCGCATCGGAAAAAGTGCCCACGACGCGATTCAAGTGATCAAGAGATTTGCGAGCATCAGCGAGCTCACGCTCCTCCTCGACGATGGCGGCGTGCTCAAGCCAAGCCTCTGGGGCGCTGCCGCATCAGGCGTCGCTTCAGCTTTGGTGGACGGCAAATCCGTGCGATCCATGCAGGCTTGCAACCTGACGATTGAATTCGTTTTGTCGTTTCCCTATTGGACGCCAACAATGATACAAGGCTGAGAAGTTAGGCGGCAACGAATACGGACTCGTAGGTCAGGCTTTCCAGCCTGACTTTGACTGCGTCAATCGATTGCATTCGGTGTGTCTGAAGCGACGGCCGCTCCGTCAGGCTGGAAAGCCTGACCTACTACCCGAGCTTCCCTTCCACGAACCGTACCATGTCCTGCACCGTCAGCAGGCCGCCGAAGTCTTTGACGTTGGGGTTCTTCGCGAAGTTGTCCAGGTTGATGAAGGGCATCCGCTTGCGCAGTTCGGCGACGCCTTCCGGCGTCACCTTGCCGTCCTTCAGATACTTGCTGTTGGCCGAGAGAATATCCTCGGGGAACAGCTCGCCGCGCGGGATCTTGATGTTGAAGGCCTTCTCCAGCCGGAAGACGATATCGAGGAAGTCGATCGATTCGGCGCCCAGGTCCCCGATTAGCGTCGCGTCCGGGGTGACTTCTTCCGGTTCCACGCCGAGCGCATCGACCAGGGCGGTTTGAATCTTCTCGTAGACTTCTTCCGTCGTCGGCATGTGCGTGACCTTTCCGTTCGTTGGCAAGCTGATTTGTCGGGCCGCTGGATTGCTAGATTCAACAGCAAAAGGTTGGATATGGGGTGCCACTGGCGGCTTGTCCGCCAGTGCTGGGGTTCGCCTCAGCAGCGCGTCCAAAACTGCACTGGCGGACAAGCCGCCAGTGGCACCCATCGTTTGGTTTGTTTTGAGTTCGCACTTAGGCCGTCGCCGCCGGCTGATATAAGAGCGCGAACAACTCGCGCATTTGTTGTTTGACTACGTCGTCGGTTTCCTGCTTCCGGGCGTCCGATTCCGCCAGATTGTAACGCTCCAGCGTGAGCCGAGCGCTGACCGTGGCCTGGCCGTCGACCGTACCCTCGGCCTTGAGCTTCACTTCGCGGCCGGATTCGCTGATCAGCTCCGCGGTGACCAGGAGCGTCTGCCCTGGCTCGACGAAGCTGTTGTATTTCACGTTGCGGGCTTCCTTGAGCACCACGGCGCTGTGGGCGAAGTCCTCGGTCACCCGGATGAGCCAGGCCCCGGCCTGAGTCATCGCCTCTAGCATCAGCACGCCCGGCATCACGGGAAAGCCCGGAAAATGGTCGGCCAGATACTCCTCGGCCAGCGACAAGTTCTTGGCAGCGACGATCTTCCGCCCCGGCTCGAGGGAAATCACCCGGTCGATCAACGTAAACCGCATCGGAACCGATCGCCCCTGAGCCCAAAAAACCGAAGCCGCTAGTTATATCCGGCGGGCGCAGCAGGGGCAACGGCGGGGCTGGTGGCGATCGCGAACGCGGACAGGCCGCTAAGCCCAGGGGAGGCCCTGGAAGGCTTGGCCATATTGCTCGACATGGGAGGCCTCCCCTGGGGGAGAAACCGCCTACTCATACATCCGCGCTGAATCCCAGGGAAAGCCGGCGCAACTGTTTGGTGGATCAGTGGTTTTGGGCTGCTTTCCCTGGGCTTAGTGGCCAATAGGGTCGTCGAACCGTTCGTCGACGCTGATTTCCTCGTTTCCCTGCCGCGCTGGTTTGACGTCGCGATGCGTCAGCCGTACAAAGGAGCGTCTCAGGCGGCCGGGCGGTGCTTTCGCTGGCGGCCTCGGACGAGAGGTCCCTGCAATGGGGATCTGTGAACCGGGTCAGGGTCGAAAGACAGCAGCCCTAAGCATCCATCCACTTGTGTAGTGGACCTCTCGTCGGAGGCCGCCGGGCGACTCGCATTAATGGACATTTCGTAAAAACTGTCGGGTGCCTGGGGCTGGGGCGCCCGGAAAGACGAAGCGAGCGTGACGTCTGGGGCATCGCGGCGGCCCACTAAAGAATTGAACTAAGCCCCAGCGCGTTGGATATTGGATACCGCGCGATGTGTGCCCCTGCCCCAGGCACCCGCGCTTCTTGGGGGCGCAATGTCCGATACCAAATCTCCCGCTGCATCCGGTGACGACACGAATTACGTCGTCGTCGCGCGGCGTTATCGGCCGCAGACGTTTACCGAATTGCTCGGGCAGGACCATGTCGCCAAGGCCTTGGGCGGGGCGATTCATACGAATCGCGTGGGGCATGCCTATCTCTTCACCGGCGCCCGCGGCGTGGGAAAGACGTCGACGGCTCGCATCTTGGCCAAGTGCCTGAATTGCGTGCAGGGGCCGACAACTGCTCCCTGTGGCGAGTGCGATATCTGCCAGGGCGTTAGCCAGGGCAGCGACGTCGACGTGCTGGAGATCGACGGCGCCAGTAACCGCGGCATCGACGAGATCCGCGAACTGCGGCAGAACGTCAATGTGCGGCCGAGTCGGGCGCGCTACAAGATCTACATCATCGACGAAGTCCACATGCTCACCACGCAGGCCTTCAACGCGTTGTTGAAGACGCTGGAAGAGCCGCCGGAGCATGTGAAGTTCATCTTCTGTACGACCGAAGCAGACAAGATTCCGATCACGATCCTGTCGCGCTGCCAGCGGTTTGATTTCGCCGGCATCGAGACACGCTCCATTGCAGATCGCCTGGCGCAGATCGCGGCCGCCGAAGGTGTCCAGGCCGATGCCGACGCATTGGCGGTCCTCGCCCGTCGGGCAAACGGCTCGATGCGCGACAGTCAATCGCTGCTGGAACAATTACTTTCCTTCGGCGGCGAGCGAATCACCGTCGAGGATGTCCAGCGATTGCTGGGCACCGTTGGCGATGAACGCATCGAGGCCTTGGTTGACGCCATTCTCGTTCACGATGCCGCGACGGCGCTCGGCGAACTGGATCGCGCGTTTACTCTAGGCGTCGACCCTGGACTGTTGATGGACCAGTTGCTCGGCTACCTGCGCGATTTGCTTGTGGCCGCCGCCGGCTGCGGACCGGAGTCGTTTCGCTTCACGTCGAACGCCCAGCAACAGCAGGCCGTGCAAACGGGCCGACGATTGGGCGTCGACACCGTATTGGCGCTGATCCAAGTCGTCGATCAGACGCTTTCGCGGATGCGATTCAGCACCTATGGTCGCACGCTGGCCGAACTGGCCGTGGTGCGGCTCTCGCGGATGGAAAACCTCGTCGCCCTCTCGGATTTGCTGGGGGCGCTGCGTGCTGGCGGCGACGTACAGGTGTCCTTGCCGCCTGCCGCCGCATCAGCGACCCAACCCGACCTTAAAAAAAAAGCGTCTGAGTCCGCCGTAGCGGCGGCCGTGACGGCCTTGCCGGAAGTTACGGATGTGCCGGTGCAGCCGTTGGCGGAGCTAACCGAGGCCACGGCCGAGTCGGTTTTGCGCAGCGCCTTGGCAAGAGTTACCGATTCGTTGGGCGTGGCCGCTGGTTTCGCGGATTGCGTGCGTCTCGTCGCCCCGAATCGGCTGGCCCTGGTTTTTAGCGCGCAGTATGATTCCTACGCCGATCTCTGCCGCAAGCCGGACAAGCTGGCGCGGCTCGAGAAGGCCCTTTACGATGCGACCGGTCGGATCGTAAAAGTCGATATTGAAGTCACCGGCAACGGGGCCGCGGCCGAGCGCGCAAACATGCCGGTCGAAGCCCGGCCCGCCGTGAAACGCAACCGCTTGAAGGAAGTGTCGGAACAACCATTCGTGCGTCGCGCGATGGAACTTTTCGAAGCCGAACCGGTGAACGTCGACGACTCGCAAGTCGCGCCGCCGGAATGAACGTGGGGGCAAACGTGTTTGGACAATTGGGCAATTTGGCGTCCCTGATGAAGCAGGCCCAGCAGATGGGCGGCAAGCTGGAAGGCATTTCGACGGAGCTCAAATCCCGTCGCACCACCGGCAGCGCGGGCGGGGGCATGGTCGAGGTCGAAGTCAACGGATTGCAGGAAGTCCTCGGCTGTAAGATCGATCCGAAACTGATGCGGGAGGAAGACCGGGAACTGCTGGAAGACCTGCTGGTCGGCGCGACGAATGAAGCGCTCGCCAAGGCCCGGCAAATCCACGCCGAAGCGATGCAATCACTCGCTGGCGGGATGAATCTGCCTGGTCTCCAGGAAGCCATGGCCGGCTTAACTGGAGGCAAGGGATGAGAGGCCTGTTGAACTTGGAACAACGTTCCTCGCGGTGCCGCCGTGGCTGAGTTTGCCGAGTCTGTCACGCGTCTGATCGACGAGTTCGCTCGACTGCCAGGGATCGGCAAAAAGTCGGCCGAGCGGCTGGCGTACCACATTCTCCGTGTACCGGAAGCCGAGGCCCTGGGGCTGGCATCGGCGATCGCCGATGTGAAGCGCAACGTCCATCATTGCGCGATTTGCTATAATTTGGCCGAAGGCGACGAGTGCGCGATCTGCCGCGATTCGCGTCGCGATCCGTCGTTGCTTTGCGTCGTGGAGCAGCCGCGCGATCTGCTGGCCTTGGAACAGGCCGGCGTATATCGTGGCAGGTATCACGTGCTGCTCGGCCGCATTGCACCATTGGAGGGGATCGGCCCGGATCAGCTCACCATCGACGCCCTGGTGAAACGCGTCCGGGCGGGCGGCGTCCGGGAGATCATCATGGCCACCAACCCGACGTTGGAAGGGGATGGCACGGCACTGCACATTTCCAACTTGCTTGCCGATCAATCCGTACAGGTCACGCGACTTGCCCGGGGGATCACGACCGGCAGCGTGCTAGAATTTGCTAACAAAGAAATTCTGGCGGACGCCATGACAGGACGACAGAAGTTTTGACGGAGAAATGATGAACGACGCATGATGAATGATGAATTGGGCCTTCCGGCATTCATCATTCTGCATTCATCATTCCGAACACCACCTAACCCCGTTTTCATACTCGACCGGCGCTCTCAAGGCACTTTCCATGCGTCTTTCCTTCGGCCAAGAACTGCGGATGCAGCAGAAGCAAATGCTGGCGCCGCGGATGATCCAGTCGATGGAAATCCTGCAGCTCCCCATCATGGAACTGGAGGAGCGGATTGAGCAGGAGATGGAGGAAAACCCGCTGCTCACCATGCAGGAGGAGGACCCGGACCTCCCCGAAGAGCAAGCGGAAGTCGAGAACCCGGACGCGCCGACTTCCGAAGAGCGCGAGCTGGTCGTCGACGAGACCAAGGACAACGCCGACGATTTCGAGCGGCTGCTCAACCTCGGCGAAGAGTGGTCGTCCGAATACGACGAACGCCCCCGGGTATCGAGCGCCCGGATCGAGGAAGAAGGGGACCGCAAGCACGACGCCATGGCGAACATGGTCGATCGCCCGCAATCGCTGCACGATTATTTGCGCGATCAACTCTCTTGGTTCGGACTGGACGCGGCGCTCCGGCCGATGGTCGACAAGGTCATTTACAGCCTCGACTCGAACGGCTACTTGCAAGGCCGCTTGGAAGACCTGGTCGACGCGGAAGCCGGCCCGAATGGATTGGTCCTGGCTCGCAAAGCGCTCGAGGTCGTGCAGAAGCTGGACCCGCCGGGCGTCGGCGCGCGCGATCTCCGGGAGTGCCTGCTCTTGCAACTCACCTCCGTGATGCCGTTCTTCGAACAATTGCGGACGATCATCGCCAATCATCTCGAAGACCTGGAACACAATCGGCTGCCGGTCATTCAACGCAAGACCGGGTATTCGATCGAGTTGATTCAGGAGACCCGCGAGGAACTGCGCAAGCTGAACCCCAAGCCCGGCGCGCGGTTCAACGACACGTACGTCCCCTCGGTGACGCCGGACGTGTTCATCGAGCAGGCGACGGACGGCTCCTACAAGGTGCGGCTCGAAGACGGCCGCACACCGAACTTGTTCATCAGCAATTACTATCGCCAAATGCTGATGAACGGTCAGGCCGACGCCAAGGCCAAGGAATACATCAAGCAGAAGATCAATAGTGCCCAGTGGTTGATCGACTCGATCCAGCAGCGCCGCAATACGCTCACCAAGGTGGCGCAGGCGATCGTCGATCACCAGACCGAGTTCCTGAACAGCGGCCCAGAGCACATCGAGCCGCTCAAGATGCAGCAGATCGCTGATAAAGTCGGCGTCCACGTCACCACGGTTAGCCGGGCCGTCGACGACAAGTGGATTCAAACCCCGCGCGGCATCTTCCCGCTCAAGCGGTTCTTTGGCGGCGGCACCACGAGCGCCGACGGAGAGGAAGTGGCCTGGGACGCGGTCCGACTCAAGCTGCAGGAAATCATCGACAACGAGAACAAGCACGACCCGTTGAGCGACGACGCCCTGGTCGAAGAACTCGCCAAGCACGGCATTACGGTCGCCCGCCGCACGGTAACGAAATACCGCAAGGCGATGAACATCCCCACCTCGCGCCAACGCCGCGACTGGACCGTGGAAAACGGCAAAGCGCCGGATTCGAAGTAGACGTCGACGATTCTCGTCGCACGCTGCTAAACCGTCTCGATATGCAGCCCGCGGCGTAGACGTTCGGCGCGGCGCGCGTTGTCGATCAACCCCGCGACTTTCTGCACATCGTCGATACCCGTGATCATCAACACCGGGTGCGTGATGTCGGTCGACGAGACTTTGATCGTCCCGACGCCGAAGAAGCGGTCGACGAACCCTTGCACGAAGGTGATGTCGTCCATGTCGATCACTTCAATCCGATTTGTCGTGCGACTGAAGATGCCAGACTCGTGAAAGAACCGCTGATTGGTGAGGCGATAATGTAGCCCCAGCCGGCGGACTGCGAAACGAACGCCTTGATACGCCCACAATAGTGCGAGAGCCGGAATCGTGACCAGCCACACGACCGGCGTCAACACGGGCATCAAAAAGAATGAGGCAATCAAGGCCACGATCGAAATCACGCCGTAGAGAATCCAAGTGCCGACCATGGCCCGCGGGGAAAAGCCGCCCTGCCAGAGGTCTTGCTCGGCGGTGTCCGATTTGGCCCGGGAGACCTCGACCCGCTGGTTGAAGTTCTGCTTGCCCTCGGCGTTGGAATCGGACATCGGCCGCGCGTCGGCGACTTCGTCCAGCCGAGCGCCGCAGGCCGGGCAATAGACCGCCTCGATTTGAACTTCCGTCGCACACTTCGGGCATTTCATCGGGCTGCGGCTCCTGACTGACGGCTTAACGTGGTCGACTCGCAGTCCATTCGCACGACGACGGCGATTCTTGCCGATCCCCCCAAATTCACACAGCGGCCGTATCTTAGCGTTGACGGGGGAAATGCTCCATAGTTGCCGGCGCCGGCCAAGGGCACGGAAAAGCAGCGTGTGCTCGCCAAGCCCAGGGAAGGCCCTCGGAGACTTTGCCAATAAAAAAGTTAACGGAGGCCTTCCCTGGGCTTATTTTCGAATAGCGCGTTTTCGGAGGCCGAAACCGTGGTCGACGTTGCCTTCCGACCCGATTTCGCGATAACATCCCGCCGCCGTGCCGGTCGTTACTTCGTTCAAGGTGACTCGCCATGCTCTTTCCATTCGCCCGCCCGCGTTGGCTGCTCGTACTGCTAGCGATGAGTCTCGGACGCATGGCCACGGCCGCCGAGAGCTGCCAGTTCCGGTTCGTGCCGGCGCGGATTGGCGAAGTTTCCTGCCAGGAGCTCGATTTTCTGATCGACCTCAAGCTGACGATCAGCCACGACGGGCGCGAGTTGTACAAGTCCGTCAAATCGGTGGAACGCGTGCAGACCCGTTGGACGCAAGTGCTGGCGATGCAGCAGGACGTCGTTACGCAGGTGGCGGTCCGGTTCGACGTCGCGAAGGAAACGCAAATCAGCGACAACCGTCCTGCCGAGCCGGTCGACGAACCGGTCGCCCGGCGGACTTACACGATCACTCGTAGCGGCCAGGATCTGTTGGTCAGCTCGTCTGATGGCAGCACGCCGAGCAAAGAGGAAGCGGAATACCTGGCGCGCGCGATGGACACCGTGGGGCGGCCGAACGCCTTGGGGCGATTCCTGCACGGCCGGGAATTTGTACGCGGCACGTCGATCGACGTGCCGCCGGAGATCGCGCGAGAAATCTTTGGTTTCCGCGACGCCGTCGGCGAAGTCGCGTCGCTCACGTTGGCGCTCAGCGAAACGCACGCCACGACACGCGGCAACTACGCCTTGCTGGACGCCAAGATGACGGCCCGTTCGCCCGAGGAGCCGCACATGGCGATGCGCATTGAAGGCCAAATGCAGCTTGATATCGACACTTGCCGCGTCGTCGGATTCGTCTGGGAAGGCCCGGTCACGCTGTCCGACAAACGCGGCGAAGGCGCCGAAGCCATGATGCTCAGCGGCGCCGGATCGCTGGCCGTCGAGATGCGTAGCAAACGTGCGGCCACCTGGCCCGCGCCGCTCAAAGCGAACGACTACGCCTCTTCCCCTTCGTCATCCAGGAAGTGATCGCCGGTCGGCTTCAGATCGACCGGGTCTTCCCACGTGAAGCGATGGCGATCGTCCCTGAAGTAGCGCACCCGCCTGGGACGCAGTGGAGTTACAGGAGGGAGCGGCTCGCTGGGCGGCAGCGAAATCTCGATCGGCGCAGGGATCGCCTCCACGATCGGTAGCACCGTAGACGACAACGCTTCGATCGGTGGCGCCGGCTGAATGATCGCTTCGACAACTTGCAGCAGCGCCGAGAAGTCGATCTCCGGCAGCGCTTCTTCCATGACCGGTAACGGACGAGGCAGCGGTGTTGGCGGAACTGGCTCCGGGCGTTCGACGATCGTCAACGTCGGGAAGGGCTTCGATTCCGGCGGCGCAACGACCTCCTTCGGCTTGCGTGGCGCGCGAGGCCGCGGGACGCGTTTCGGCGGCGGAAGTGGTGCTTCGATGACCTGCAGTTCCACGACAGCCGCCACATGGTCGGGCAGAATTTGCGTGGCGACCCTTAGCGCTTTGAACAGTTTGAAGATGTGCTCGTGGCAGGTGAACACAAGCAGTTGGTGTCCCTCGGCGGCGAAGTCGCGCAGCACTTCGGCGGCGGCAGCGGCGCGGTCCTGGTCGAAATTCACGAGCACGTCGTCGAGCACCACTGGCAATCGCACGCCGCGCCGGGCGTACGCCGCGACAAGAGCCAACCGCAGAGCCAGGAAAATCTGCTCGCGCGTGCCGCGACTGAGTTGTTCCACATCGATCGTCTCGGCATCGGCGTTGTCGATTCGCAGGATCGGCCGATCCAGCGGCGCCCAAATGCGCGTATATCGGCCGCGCGTCAGTCGCGCCAAATGATGCGACGCCTCGCGCAAGACAATTGGCTGATGATCGCGTTCGAAGTCTCGGCGGACTTGCTCCAGCGTTTTCCCGGTCATGGCGACGACCCGCCAACGGTCGATGGCCTGGCGTAATTGCTCGTCGACCAGCCCCAGCTCGAACACCTTGGTTGGCAAGCGTCGATCGGCCAACAGCGAAGAAATCTGCTCGCCGCGCCGACCGCGCCGCTCGTATAAGTCGCGCAACTGCCGCTCTGATTCCTGGAGCTTGGCGGTCGTGGCGTCCCAGCGCGCTTCGAGATCGGTTTCTGGATCCGCGTCGAGCCACTCGGCGATCTCAGGCAACGTGCAGACGCCGCCGATGGCCGCCAGCACCTCGCGTTCGAGCGATTCCGCATCGCGGCGAAGCGCCGCTGAGCGTGAATGCGTAGCGACTAACTGACGCAGCTCATCTTCCCGCAACACGCCGGTCGTGCGAAGCAACCGACGACGCGCCCGAAGTGAACGGCGCAAACGGCGTCGTTCTTTGGCGTACCGCGCGGTGCATTTGCGACGTCGAACGATGAATCGTTCACGGCGCACGCGTAGGTCGTCCTGCCGCGATAGTTCCGCGCGGAGTTGCCGGATTTGCTCGGCGGGGCGCACGCCGGAGACCTCAAAGCCTGTCTCCGCGACCAGTTGCCGCAGTCGCTCCTCGACCGATTCCAACTCGCGCTTGCGCTGTTGCAGCTCTGTCCGTTTTAATTCAAGCGGGCGTGAGACATCCGGCACCTCTGGGACGACTTCACGGACAATTTTCGCTTCGGCTTCGGCTTGTTCGCGCAAGGCCCGCAGTTGAATGTTCGCCGGGAGGTCGAGTTGCGCGACCTTTTCGCGCCAGCGTTTGCGGGCGCGGCGATAGGCGTCGATGGCCTCGTCCAATTGCTCGCGCGAGACGACGGCCTCGTCCTGAACCGCTTGGCGCGTTTCCGTCGCGGTCACGACGCCTTGCAACTTGGCCAGTTCGTCCTGCGCCGTGCGGAGCCGCACCGCCAACGGGCCGCCACCCGACGGCAATTCCGCGTCGAGCCGATCGCGTTCCGAGCGCAGTCGAGTCGCCTGAGTTTCCACTTGTTCCAATTGCTCGCGGGCTTCCTCGTACCGCGTCGCCGCTTTGTGCTCCATGACGCTCTTAGCGGCCACGGCGCCGAAGACGCAAATGCCGCCCAGCAGCGACATGCCGATCCAATTCCCGCCGAATAGCTCGTCGCCCAGAAACAAGCTGCCAAAGGCGGCCGTGGAGCCTCCGACAAACGGCACGGCGAGCACCATCATCATGTTGCTGGAAAGCACGCGATGCTCCAAGTGCAGCCGGCCTTGGTCGGCGATCTCTGCTTCTTGCAAGGCGAGCTTTTCGAGCTTTTCTTCGAGTTGCATCCGCTTGCGCAGCGACGTCACCAATGCGCCGGCCGCCTCGATCGAACTCGCTGGCGGGCGCACGACTGGCATCGGCAAGGGTTTCGGCACAGCCGCAAGTTTTTGAGCCGTCGCTTCGGTGGCGCGATGCAGCTCATGTGCTGCCTGCAGGCTTTCTTTGGCCTTGCGCAAGGCGATCGACAAAGGTTTCAGTTGTGCGATCGCTTGTTGCGGCGGCGTCTTATAGCTGTGTTGCGCGACAACCGGTTTCGGTTTCGGCGTCGCTGCGGCGATTGCAGACTGTTTTTCCAGTTGGGCGACTTCGTCGCGCAGTTGTGCAACTTGTTTTTCCAGATCACCGATCCACGCCAATTGCTCGGCCGCGGCCGCGATGCGCGGCGCCTGGCGCTCCAGGGCTTCGTTGACTTGCAGCCCCTTGGCCAAGCGACGCGCGCGACGTTGTCGCGATTTCCACTTCGCCAGTTGTTCGCGCCGCCGCGCGATCCGGGCGTTCATTTCGTCCAGCTCTTCCAACACCTGAGGGCGGAATTTCGGAACGTCGCCGAACTCGCCCAACTGCCGCGCGAGACGGCGGCGTTCGGCCCATTTCTCGCGCAGGCCAACGGCGGCTTCGAGCAATCGCGCCTCGCGTTCGTAGTGCCGCACGTCGTCTTGAAGTCGCTGCACGGAAGTGTCGAAATCGTGCTGGTCGCCTGACAACTCCGCATACCGATCCACGGCCGCGCGGAGCTCGTCGATCTCACCGCTGATGCGTGCGCGTTGTCCTTCGAGTTGCGTGATTTGCGAGACGCGGCCGTCGGACGCGAGCAACCGATTGCGCGAAACGCCCAGCTCGCGCATGACTTCCACGAGGGACACGCGGTCCAGCCCGCTGCTGAGCTTATAGAGCAAATCTGCGGCGTCGGTGTCGCTTAGCGAACGCAGCTCTTCCAGCTCGTGCAGCCCGACGGCGAAAATGTTGACGTACGTGGCTTCGTCGACGCCCCCCAAGAGTTCGCGCAGCCGCGAGTCCTCGGCCGGCATGCCATGTTCGTCTACCAGCGACCATTTGCCGAGCGGCGCGAATTCAGCGTCGAAGTCGTGACGATCGAGCGTCCAGGCCTGCGAGTTCTGCAATCGCAACGCGCCGCCGGGCAACCCGCCATGCACGGGCGGGAAGTACCGCTTGCGCCGCGCCGGCGAGAAACCGTAGAACATCGCGCAGACGAACTGCATCAATGTCGTCTTGCCGGACTCGTTTGCACCGTAGAAGACGTTCAGGCCGTCGCTCAAGCCTGAGAGCTTCAAATCGCGCCAGACGCCAAAGCCGGAGACGGCAAGTTCGTGGATTTTCATGACAGCTCCTCCGGCTCGCTGAGCAGATCGATGCCCAACGCGGCGGCTTCCTCGAGCAACGCCGTGCGCGGCTGATCGCTGTCGCGCCAGGCCGCGTCCCCCAAAGCGTCAGGCGTGCGGCCTTCCGGCAGGTATTCGCGCAGGTCGAGCGGCTGTTGTTCGTCGAAGCGGTAAGTTCGCAGCTCGCGCAGATACGCACCGAGCAGCGTGTCCTCCTCGCTGGTCGTGCCGATCACATCCGCCGCGCGAATGCGCAGCGATTCGGTCCAAACCGCCGGGCGCGTGCGGCCGAATTGTTCGCGGAGCGTGCCGACCAGATCGGCGGCCAGCGTGCCGTGCCGCAATCGCCGCAACAACGGGCCGCTGCCATGCACCATCCAGCGAATGAATTGGTCGCGCTCGGGTTGCGCGACGGCCAGCGCCGCGGTTCGCTCTCGCAACAGGCGTTCCAGCCGCTCGCGCGTCGTGGTCTCGTCGATTTCCAAAGTCAAATCGTGCCAAACCAGCGCCGAGGTCGGCAGGAAACTCAACCGCGGCGGTGCGAACGACGTGATCTGCACTAACGTGCAGCCATGCACGCCCGGCTCGGCGAACGAGCGCCCCTGCGTCGTCCCCGCGTAATGGGCGACGCTGTCGGAATCGCGCACTGTTTCGCGTTGATGCTTGCCGCCAAGCGCCCAATAGTCGACCTTTTCATCCAGGTCGAACGGCACGTACTCCCCGTGCGCGACGACGATGTGCCGCAATTCCTCGCGCTCCAACGGGATGCCCCTCAGCCTCGGCCGTTCGAACGTTTCGTGCGGCGGGATCGTGATCCACGCCATGGGCTGCCCGTCGTTCTCGAACACGCAGGCTTCCTGGCGATTGCGGACCAGCCGATGGACGTTGTCTGGCAGCCGGCAGCCGTGCGGCCAACGCTCCGCGGCGTCGAGCCCACTGGAGGACCAGTACACGGGCACGCCTCTCAAAGCGAGCCGCTCGAACTGCTCGCACAAGAATTTCGGCCCATGGGGTCCGGCCAGCGAGGCGTCCAGGAGATCGCCGGCCAGGACGACGAAATCGACCCGCTCGGAAATGGCGAGGTCAAACACCCGCTCGGCCGCCCGGTACGGCAGCTCCAGGAGCAGCGACCGCAGGTGATCCGGCGCGTCGGTCAGCCCGTGGGCCGGTTGTTCGAGATGAAAATCGCCAGCATGCAGCAACCGGAAGGACCGCTCGGCCATGAGGGCCTCCAAGACCCAGAACGAAACCCACCTCCCCAGCGGGTCAGGCAATCGAGGTAGTTTAATCCGCCTGGGCAAAGCTGGCTACGCCAGCCGGGCGGTGGCCAAGAATCAAAATGAGCCGGAAGCGTCAGTGACCGGAGCGCGCCGGAGACGGCGCGTTTCTTGGGCGCGCTCCGGTCACTGACGTTCCCGGCTCCACGGACGACGCGGCTATTTGCGCCTCGTGCTTTCCGCGGCCGTCGACGGAGGAACTGCCGGAGCGACCAACGTGGGAAACGCCACGACCATGTACACCGGCACGAATTCCTCGATCACCTCGGGCTTCTGCTCGCCGTTCGAGTCGACCACCGCGCGTTGAAACTTCTCACCGCTGAAAAATGCGTGTTGCCCGTTCATGAAATGCAACTTCCGCTCAGTGCGGGAAACGACATTGCCGGACTGGGCCGCGCTTTCATTCGCCGCAGCGCCCGGGAGCGGTTCGCTAAGCGAGAAGTTCAAGGTCAATTCGACTTCATTTTTCTTAAGGTCCAAGACCGTCGGCGTCATCTCAAGGCGATAGCCCAGCGGATTCGCCGCGTCGACAAGTTGCACAACCTCGTCCGACGTCTTCACGAGTTCGCCGGGGCCAAGCGAAACGTAGGACGCCTGACGCGTCTCGCGTTGTGCGCCTGGCGATGATAGCGTCATCGAGACCTGCTCTCCGCTTTTCGCGAATGCCCGCGGACTGCCGACATTCTTCGCCGCACCGCTTTCGGCCACCTTCGCCGTTTGTGTTTGAAAGCTATTTACAAGCCCCTGAATACGTTCGACGTCCCGTGGCGGCGTGATGAGAATCACATCCTGGTCGCCAGCGACAGCCAGTTTCTGTTCAAGCAACTTGTCAAGCCCCATCGCAGATTTCCAAACATTGACGTCGTCAACGTCATAGCCGAGGTTCCGCAGCTTCGTCAGCGACAATTCAATCATCTCGACTTGGATTTTCACGCCTTCCTGCATTGGCAGCGGGTGTGGCGCAATCAGCTTGCCAGTTCCTCCGACCTGACACGAATAGCCGCTCTGATCCGGTTGCGGCGGCTGTTGACCCTGTAGGTGGACCGTCGAAACGCCCGGCAACGGCGCCTCGATTAGTTCCGCAGTGACCAGCATCATCGATTGAATCTTGTTGACATGGGTCACCTTGCGGCCGCCGGTGTAGAGCGCCGTTTCCGTGCGTTCTTCCGTGCGCCCCGGCAACAACACGGACTCGCCGGGCTTCAACGCCAGGGACGTTTGAATCTCCGAGACCCGCAGCCCGGGGTGTTTCTTGCCGTCGATCTCAATCAGCCGACCAAAATCGAGGTCCGACTGGTTGACCTTCAGTTCCAGTCGAATTCGGTCCTTGCCGGTCAGCGAGCCAGTCAATTCCACGTGCGTGCCGAATTTCTCGTACTTGATTTGCCCGTCGGACGTCTTGGCGACTGGCGTTTCGCCCCCTGTGTGAAACTGAGCCGGCCGCCCTGCGAGTGTCACAATCGTGGGATCGGCCTTGATCCGGGCAAGGTTCTTCGCGACCAGTTCGTCGACGATTTTGCAGTCCACCGCGCTGAGTGTTTCCAAATCAAGCGACTGGCCGGTCTTCGCGCCGGGCAGGATCTTCGCCCAACCCATCTGGAGTTGCTCCATCTTCGTCAGGCTCACCTCGAACATCTTCACGTGAACCATCAACTGCGGCCGCAGGTTCAGTTCCTGTTGGAGTTGCTGCACCTCGCGCTCGACGGCCTCCAATTCGGCCAGCTTGGCGTCGAGGCGCTGCTGCAATTCCGCACGATGGGCGGCGTCCGGCGCGTCCGCGCGGAGCGGGAAGCTCTGAAAAACCATCAATGCCGCTAGCCCAAGCCGCAGTGCAAACGCCTTCCGCATGGCCTACCTCCGTGCAACCAAAAAGTGAGAACCGGGGCCGTCAGCGCGGGGAAATAGCAAATCCAGGCGAACCGGTCAACGGCGACGCGAATCCTATTTTGGGGCAGTTTGAAGTTTTCAGTGTTCAGTTTTCAGTGAGGACTTCGAGCCCAAGCACTGAAAACTGAACACTGAAAACTTCAAACTGATCGAAAACACCCGTGCTATAGTTACCAACCGCCGTCTCCCGCATTTTCGGCCCACCCGGTAGAATGCCGCACTGCATTGACCGGCTCCGCAACCGTCTCGATAGGCCCGCATGACGCCTCGCCGTATATTGGTTACCGCCGCGCTGCCTTACGCCAATGGCCATATTCATATTGGCCACCTGGTCGAGTACATCCAGACCGACATCTGGGTGCGCTTCCAGAAATTGCGCGGGCATCGCTGCATCTTCATCTGCGCCGACGACACGCATGGCACGGCGATCATGATCCGCGCCCGGCAAGAGGGACGCAGCGAAGAGGCGCTCATCGCCGACATGCGCGAGCACCACATCCGCGACTTCGCCGGCTTCGACGTCGCCTTCGACAACTACAGCAGCACGAACAGCCCGGAGAATCGCGAACTGTGCGCGGTGTTCTGGAAATCCCTGCGCGACGCGGGCCTGGTGATCGAACGCGACGTGACGCAGCTTTTCGATACCAAGGCCGGTACGTTCCTGGCCGACCGCTTTGTCAAAGGAACGTGCCCGCGCTGCAAGTCGGAGAATCAATACGGCGATAGCTGCGACAAGTGCGGTTCCACGTACTCGCCCGCCGAGTTGATCAACCCGATCAGCGTTCACACGGGCACGACGCCGGAAGTGCGGAGTGCGCGGCACTTGTTCGTCAACATCGAACAACTGCACGGCTTTCTGGAGGATTGGTCGCAAGGAGGCGAGCACCTGCAGGACGAGGTCGCCAACTACTTGAAGGGACATTTCCTCGGCGAGCCGCTGCGGGATTGGGACATCTCGCGTCCCGCGCCGTATTTCGGCTTCGAGATCCCCGACAGTCCCGGCGACTATTGGTACGTCTGGTTCGACGCGCCGATTGGTTACCTGGCTTCCACCTGGGAATGGTGCAAACGCAACGGCGAGCAGCTCAACGATTGGTGGCGCAGCCCGGCCACGGAAGTGCATCACTTCATCGGCAAGGACATCACGTACTTCCACACGTTGTTCTGGCCGGCGATGCTCAAGACGGCCGGCTACAACCTGCCGGCGAGGGTCCACATCCACGGCTTTCTCACCGTCGGCGGCGAGAAGATGTCGAAGAGCAAAGGCACCTTCGTCCGCGCGGCGACGTACCTGGAGCACCTCGATCCCTCGTTCCTGCGCTATTACTACGCCTCGAAGCTCGGCTCGCGCTTGGACGACGTCGATATGAACCTCGACGAGCTGGTCGCCAAGGTGAATTCCGATCTCGTCGGCAAAGTCGTCAATCTGGCCAGCCGCACGGCGGGCTTCTTGAAGACCACGGGACTGTCGCCGAGCTATCCGGACGACGGCGGGCTGTTCGAGCGCGCCGCCACGGCCGGCGAGACGATCGCCGCGCACTATGAATCGTGCGATTACAACCAGGCCATGCGGCACATCATGCTGCTGGCCGACCACGCAAACAAGTTCATCGACGATCGCGCGCCTTGGGTCTTGAAAAAAGAACCCGGCAAGGAGCGCGAACTGCAGGACGTCTGCACGATCGGCCTGAACTTGTTCCGGCAACTTGCAATTTACCTGGCGCCGGTGCTGCCGCGATTGGCACAACAAGCTGGCGAATTGCTCGGCGAACCGATCACCAGTTGGTCGGAGGCCGTCACGCCGCGCATCGCCGCGCCCGTCAATAAATTCCAACACATGCTCACCCGAGTCGAACCCACGCAGGTATCCGCGATGATTGAAGCGAGCAAGGAAAGCGCTCCCGAAACTCCCGCCGCAGCTACGAGCGACAGCGGCGAATGGCTCACCGCCGAGCCGCTGCAACCGACGATCACGATCGACGATTTCGCCAAGCTCGATCTCCGCATCGCCCGGGTCGTCACCGCCGAGGAAGTTCCCACGGCCAACAAGTTGTTGAAGCTCACGGTCAGCCTCGGCGGCGAAGAACGCCGCACGGTCTTCGCCGGCATCAAGGCGGCGTACCAACCGGATTCACTCGTCGGCCGTCTCGTAGTCGTGGTTGCCAACCTGCAGCCCCGGCAAATGAAATTCGGCCTCAGCGAAGGCATGGTCGTCGCCGCTGGCCCCGGCGGGAAGGACGTGTTCCTGCTCAGCCCAGACAGCGGGGCGCAACCGGGGCAGCGGTTGCACTAACGATCTTTTGAAGCAAAGGGCGTTCGCGCTAAGCCCAGGGAAGGCCACCCCAGTCGTCGAAGAACAAATCGACTACGAGGGCCTTCCCTGGGCTTTTTTCTATTCCGCGGCGAGCCCAGAAACCGCGCGCTACGCGCGTTATATCCGGCCGCGCCCGTAGCCTATAGTCTATTGGCAAGCACCGCGTTTCCCCAGTTGGAGTTCAATTCCATGAGACCGATCCCTCGCGCGCTTTTGCGCATGACTTGCGGCGTCATCCTCGCCGCGCTGGCATCCACGGCGAACGCCGAGGACGTTTTCTATGACGTCCGTGTCGCCGATTTGGAGCTGACCGACGGGAAGCTGCCGGAGTATGACCTCACAGCGCAACTAGAGTGGCCGCTGTCGGGCCAGCGCACTTCGCCTTCGCCGTACGTGGCGATCGACGGCGGCGGTGAGGGCATCGTGCAGATGGAAAATCGCGCCACGCCCTGGTCGTTCACCGCACAAAACTTGCTCGACGCCCGAGTGCTGGTCCGCGTACCGGCGGCGCGCGAGGTCAACGGCCGCGTCTATCTGCCGTCCAAGGAGATGAGCGAATACGCCATCGTGCGGTTCCGCATTCCGGCGGACAAGTATCGACTGCCGAGCGGAGAGCGCTTCCAGCTTGCCAAAGTCGAGGAACTGCAACAACTCTTGAACGAACAAGTCCCCGGCGCCGCTTGGTTCCGGCATGAGTTACGTGAAACGCGACGCCGGTTGAATCAAGCTCCGCAGGCGCCGGCGGCGGACGTGGCCCGATTCAATCAGTTCGGCGGGACCGATTTGGACCAAACCTACGCCTTGTTCAGCGGCGGCCGGGCGTTGAGTGAAAACCTGGCGCTGGATCGTCCGTTGAATCCCGCCGGCGACTCGACCGAGTTGACAGTCCCGCTCGCCGAAATTGAAGGGATCACCATCGCGGAGATCGATTGGACCAAGCTCAATGCAGGCAAGGCGCCGGCGCTCGATCCGCTCGCCAAGCTAATTCCGTCCGATCAACACGCGCTGTTCTTCCCGTCGTTCGCCGCGTTTCTGCGGACCGTGGACGAACTGAAGGGCAACACCGCGCCCGTGTTGCGACTCACGGAACCTCGCGCGGAAGACGCGCGCAGCGTCGCCCGTTACGAAACGCAACTCGGCGTGCCCTTGAACTCGGCGGCCCGACTCTTGGGCGGCCAGGTCGTAAAGAGCGTCGCGCTCACCGGCGGCGATCCGTACTTTCGCGTCGGCACGGATGTGGCGTTCCTGTTCGAGACGGATAACCCGGAGGCGCTCAGAGACATCCTTTGGGCCAACATGAAACTGAATGCGCAGGGAACAACAGCGCACGAGATCAAGGTCGAGATCGGCCCAGTCGCGTATCAAGGCCTCCGCTCGGACGATCGACGCATTAGCGGGTATGTTGCAGCGCTGCCGGGCGCGGTACTGCTGACGAATTCGCCCCATCAGATGGAGCGCGCCGCCGCGGTCGTGGAAAGTAAATCCGCGTCGCTCGCTTCCTTGCCGGAGTTCACGTTCTTCCGCGATCGTTATCCGCGCGGTGTTGAGGAAGAAACGGCGCTCGTGTTTCTGTCCGACGCCACGATTCGTCGTTGGTGCGGGCCGAAATGGCGGATCGCCGGGTCGCGCCGCACGCGCGACGTCGCCGTGCTCGCCGAAATGCAGGCGACCTATCTGGAGCGGATCGTCAAGGGCAAAGCACAGTCCGGCCCGATTCACACCGATCTGACGATGATCAGCTCTGGCGAACTGATGCTGGAACCGACCGGCGTGCGTTCGCCCGTTTACAACACGCTTGATTTCCAGACGCCGATTTCGGAATTGGTGATCGACAAAGTCACCGCGGAAGAACGGGACGCCTATGATCGCTGGCGCACGAACTATCAACGCAACTGGCGTTGGGCTTTCGATCCCGTGGCCGTGCGGTTGACAGTGCGTGAAGACCTCCTCGGCGCCGACATGACCGTCATGCCGCTCATCGCCAACACGGAGTACGCGCAGTTCATCGCCATCACCCGCGGCGCGAAAATCGCGCAGGGCGCCGGCGATCCGCATGACACGTTCGCCCATCTCATCATGGCGATCAATCGCGACGCGCTGCCGGTGCGGCAATACGCGGGCCTGGCCACGGCGATGGCCCCCGGCGCGAAGATCGACGTGTTGAGTTGGCTTGGCGATACGGCAGGCGTGTACCTCGACCGTGATCCCGTCTGGGCGGAGCTTTTGAATCCGCAACTCACGAACCAGGATCGCGAGAAGTTCCTGAACGAACACAACTTTGCCGTGCCATTGGCGGTGCGGATCGATTCGAAGAGTAATCTCAAACTCGCCGGGTTCCTGACGGGACTGCGGGCGTTCATCGAACAAACCGCGCCGGGCCTCACGGCTTGGGAATCGCTCAAGCATGGCGAACATGCCTACGTCAAGATCGGCGCCACGGCGCAGGCCGGCGAGACCGGCGTGCCGGAGAACGCGGCGTTGTACTACAGCGTCGTCGGCAGCGCCCTGGTGTTGACGCCTAACGAGGACGTGCTGAAGCGGGCTATCGATCGACAATCTGCTCCCGCGGCGAAAGATCAACCGCAGCAGCCGGCCAAATCGGTGCAGCCCTGGTTGGGTGAGAACGTCTCATTGCAGGCCGATCGCGAGGCGGCCCAGGCCCAGTTTGCACTGAGCGGCGATCAATACCGCAAGCAGTTGCAACGGCTGTCGTGGCAGAACTTGCCGATCTTGAACGAATGGAAGCGCCGCTTCCCGGATCAAGACCCGGTCAAGCTGCATGAAACGTATTGGCAAGCCAGATTAGTCTGCGCCGGCGGCGGCGAGTACGTCTGGAATGACGAGTACCAGACGATGGAATCGACCGTCTTCGGCAGCCCTGCGACGCCGAAGCTGGAGAACGTCGAAGTCGCGCCGCTCGAACAACTCCGCCGCGGCAACTTCGGGCTGACGTTCGAGGAACAGGGGCTGCGTGCCCGCGTCGAACTGCAACGCGAAGTGGCGAAGTAAATCGCGTTAACAAGACAAGCCCAGGGAAGGTCACAAGTAGTCGTTGCCGATAGCAAAGACTTCGAAGACCTTCCCTGGGCTTAGCGGCGTGGATCGTGTGAACATAAAAAGCCCAGGGAAGGCCACCGATGATGTCGGGATCACCGGCGTCGTTGGGACCCTCCCTGGGCTTGGGCAGAATCGTCCCCTGTGCCGAGCGTGAGCTACGGCGCCGGGGGCGAGTCCTTCTTCTCGGACAACGCTTGCTTCAAGAGATCGCGCAGTTCGCCGATTTCACCGCGCAGGGCGTTGACTTCGCCTTGAAGCTCGTCGACGCGACCTTGCAGTTCGCCGTCGGGCCCCTGCTTGCCGTTCGAGTCCTTGTCGCCCTTCTCCACAACGACTTCCTCTTCGTCCTCCGAGATCTGATTTATAAAGATCTCCTCCACCTGACTCGCGGCATCTTCGTGACCTTGCTTGCGCAGCTGGTCGATCACGTCGTGAAGATGCTTCTGCTGCGCCTCATCGGACGTTCGCCCTTCGGCCCGCTTCTGGTCCGCACGCGCTTTCAGCAACTGCCCACGGGCCTTGCCGCGCTGTTGATTCTGATCCTTGAGGCGTTTGCGCACGACGGCTCGCTCCTCGCCGTCCTGTCCCAGTTGCTGCTGGATGCGCTCCTCCATTTGCTGTTCCTCCATCCTGAGCCGCTCTACGGCTTCGCGATGGGCGTCTTGTTGAGCTCGTTTCGCTTCTCGCATGCGGTCCTGCATCATGAATTCTTGCTCGACGAGTTGCTTTTCCATCTGGCCCAACTGCTCGTGCAGCTTGCCTTCCAACTCCTCGGCTTCCGGGCCACCCTTGTCGCGGGCTTGCTTCAACTTTTCTTGCGCCTTCCCCCGGGCTTCTTCGAGCTTGCGGACCGTCTTCTCGCGCTGCTTGTGCATCTTTTCCTGCATGCCGCGAGTTTTTTCCTCACGATCCTTCAGGCCCTCGCCGAGCTTCTCGCGCATTTTGTCAAGCGCCTTTCGCTGGCCCTCAATCGCCTTGTGCATGGCCTTCGCTTTGGCCTCATCCGCCTTGGCGGCCACTTTCTGCTTGACTTCCTCGGAGGCTTCGCCATTCTCGTCGCCTTGCTCGGCCTTGGCTTCCTCGAGCGCCACTTCGACCTCGGCCTGCACTCGGACGACAGCTTCGTCCGCTTCGGCTAACGCAGAGTCGAGCTCCTCCGAAACCTCGGACAAGCCGGCTTTGATCTCGACGGAGACCTCATCGAGCGCGCCGGCGAGTTCCTCATCGACTTCTTCCATCGCGGCGGCGATTTCTTCGCCGACGGCGTCGATCTCGACTTCGATATCGACATTGACATCCTCCTCGTCGACATCGCCGTCGTCTTGTTTCTCATCCGAGTCATCATCGTCGTCGTCGGCATCGTCTTCCGCGTCCTCAGATTCTTCCTCAGCGGCTTCGTCCGATTCCTCGGATTCTTCAGATTCTTCTTCAGCGGCCTCTTCAGCTTCCTCGGCCGCTTCTTCTGCGGCCTCCTCGGCCTCTTCCGCTGCTTCTTCGGCGTTGTCGGCCGCTTCCTCAGCGGCTTCTTCCGCCTCTTCAGCTGCTTCCTCCGCCTGCTCGGCAGCCTCTACTGCAGCTTCTTCTGCAGCTTCTTCTGCCGCGGCCTCCGCTTCGTCATCGGCGTCGTCAACACTGTCGTCGTCGTCGTCATCGACGGCGACTGCTACTTCGAAATCGACTTCCTCGGCCAAGATTGCCGTGGTCGGCGCGCCGAGCGCCAAGGATACAATGCCGCCGGCCAACGACCGGCGCCAGGATTGTTCAAACCATCGCATGTGATCCGCTCCTTGTGTTGACTCAATTCCAGAACGTGCCCAGGCCGAACCTGCCACCATGCTCAAGGCCGCGCACAACGCCAATGCCGGCATCCTCCAGCGATCCGGTCGTCGCGCGCGGCCCTCCACGCCTGTCGCTTCGGCTAACTGCAACAGGCGCTCGACGCGTCTTCCCAAATTGGATCGAAAACTTCCGGTCACCGAGAACGAGGCCGCGGGCTCCGGCGTCAGGCGGCGACCGAGCAGCACCAGGCATTCAGCGAGCGCCTGCGGTCCGTCGGTCACCAGCAGCGATGCTTCATCCGCCATCCACTCCGCCGCGATTCGCAACTGCCTTCGCAGCCACCAGCACCACGGCGCCCACCAGAGCAAGGCCACGACGCCGTCGGCGAGACATTGCCAGGCCGGATCGCGCGCCGCGAGATGTCCCAGCTCATGTGCGAGCATCGCGTCGCGCTCCGCCTGCGAATATGTCTCGCGAAAATCCTCCGGCAACCCGATCGACGGCCGCCAGACGCCCCAGGCCACCGGCGCCACCCAGCGCGGCGACGACCAGATCGCCACGCGACGGCGCAAGCCCAGCTCGCGCGCCAGGGCGCCGACGCACTGCTTGATTTCGCGATCGCCCACCGGTCGCGCGTGACGATACCGCCAGAGCCAGACAAACCGCGCGAAGGTCAATCGCAGCGTCAACGCGACGGCGATCGCGGCCCACGTCCAGCCGAAGATGCGTTGCCAGGGAATCAAGATTCCTGACGGCGCGAGGGTTGCACTGCGCGTTGGCTCGATTTCGTCCCATGCACTTGGCACAGTAGCGAACGACTCCCCAGCAACAACTTCCTGCTCCGTCAATTCCGGACTTCCAAATGCGACGTCCTCCGGCAGTTCTACCAGCGCTAAGTCCGCCTCAAAGTCGAATTCAACTTCACTAACACGGTCGTCGATGGCTTGCGCCTCCGGCGACATCGGTTCCGCCGAGGCTTCCGAGGCAAGCTGCGAATCCAGTTCCTCGTCAATCACGGCGAGTGATGCGGGTTCGAAGTCGACTGCGGCAATGAGTGGAAGTGGAACAACATCTGCCCGCCGCTTTGGCGATGCGAGCTGATACCGCATCCATGCGCCGCCAGCAGCGAACAGGCCGGTGGCTTCGCCGACAAACAGAGTGAAGATAGTCGCCAGCGCCGCCCGCCAGAGCGTGCGATGCGTGCCTGGCTCACGTAGCCCGCGCGCCGCGAGCGCGACAAGAGCTACGGTGATGGCCGTGGCTGCGGCGAGAAATACGGCGGTCGTGACGAGCGCCGTCGGAATCATCGCGTCGTTCATCGTTGTTGCTTGCGTTGTTGAATGAGTTTTTCCAATTGGCGCAATTCGTCGCGGCTGACGTCGCGCGTCTCCAGCAGATGGCTCACGGCATCGGCCAAACTGCCGCCGAACACGCGGTCGATCAGGTCGTCGACCATCGTGCGCGAGACCGCCTCCGGTTCCACACCCGCGCGGTAGATAAAGCGCCGTCCTTCGCTCCTGTGCTTTACCAGTCCGCGCACTTCCATCTTGCGCAGCATGGTGGCAATCGTCGTGTACGCCAACTCCGCGCCGTCGACCAAGCGTTCCTGCACTTCCGCGACCGTGGCGGGACCTTGCTCCCAGAGCACGTTCATGATCTTCAGTTGCAGAACTCCCAAACGCACTTTCTTCATCGCGACCTCCACTGCCGTTCAAAACTCCCTGTCAACTACTCGGGTAATACTACTGAAGTAGTCGTCTTACGTCAACAGTTCGTTTTCGGTTCATTGATCTTGGAAAAAATCAACCCCTCGTACCCCGCTATCCGGTGGTTGCACCGTGTTGGACGCTCGACTAGGCTCATTGCACATACCGACGGGCGATCCGCCGACGGAACCGGATCGCTCACGTTCATCGCCCTCCTAGATGCAGGATGCAAGCTCGCCGCAGGATGCACGAACTACTTCCGACGAGCTGAACCCCTGATGAACGCCCACGCCATGTAGTTGTTGATCACCACACCGTCGTGCGCGCGGAACACTCCCGCGCATGGTGAGCCCGCTTGTTATGGCGGGCGACTGCCTTGTGCTCCGTACTATGCGCCGTGGATCGGCGCTGCGAAGCGGCGGCAGTGTTCCTCAACGTTTCTTGAATCAGTGTACGGAGACGAGACGATGCAAGCATTGTTGGTGGCGATACTGGCCTTGGCCAACGCGGGCGACGCGGAAGCCTCGCGTCAACCGGAGGTCACAGCGCAAGCCGCCGAAGCCAAGCCGCTCAAGCTGATGTCTGCGAAAAAAGAAGCCCGCTTGCGCAAGCTGTTGCCCAAAGTGGCCGACGTGCATGTGCAAACGATGTTCGACGACGAGCGTTTGCTCATTTACACCGAAGCCGAGATGCCCCGCGTTTACCAGCTGTGGGCGGGTGATCTGCAAGGCGTTCACACGGCCGACTACAACATCTCCGCGAACAGCGGCGAGCCGTTCGGCAACGGAAACTTGGAGTTTCCCTGGAACGGACCGGCGGGCACGCATCGTTCGTCGGACGTCAGCGAATTCCGTTTCATGTACTTGCCGAAGGATGCGAACGGCAAGGTGTTGCCCGTCGTGTGGTATCGCAAATACCTGCGCGGCGATTCCAGCGAAGGCTATGGTTGGACCTTTCCCCTCGGCACCGTGTTCGGCGAAGTGTTGTACGTGAAGTGTCCGGACGGTTTCAGCCGCACATTCGAAGTGCGCACGCGCACGCGGATGACGAACGACTGGGACGTCGATGTGTTTCGCCCCTTCCCCACGGCGGAAGAACTCGCGGCGCGGGTCAAGGAACTGCGTCCCAACTGGGCGGAACAACCGAACCTGGTGAAGTTCGTCGAGCATTTGGAAAAGCCGAAAGCACTGCCGTACCGCAAATTGGAAGACGATCATCCCAGTCCAGCGTTCACCCAGAAGGCGGGCGTCGACACGTTGCCGGATCTGGCCGATGACAACCTGGTGAACGAGTTGCTCGGCAGCACCAAGTTCCAATCCGCCCTCGGCAAGAAATGGCGCGAGGGCAAAAACGGCGTGAAGAGCTTCGCGCCGACAACGCTGGCTTCCTACCATGTGGTGCCCAAGAACTACGACGCCGGCTTTATCGAGATCGATAGCGCCTCGTGCATGCGGTGCCACAAGACGACCAATCAATCGGTCGATCGCTTCGACGGCGGCCGCGATTGGTACGGCCGCATCCGCGGTTCGGACGGGATTTTCTCGTTCCATCCGTTCGAACCTGGCACCGTCTCCGGCAACGGCTTCGGCAGCCGCCCCTCGATGCGTGATGAACTGATTAGCGCTGGAATGCTGCAACGCTTCAATACCAAGAAGCACCCGAACCGGCTGTATCAGAAGATCACGACGCTGGTGGAATAGCCAACAGTTAGCAAGTCGTTGATTAACACGCGCGGCCGCGTCATGCCAGTCATGACGCGGCCGCTGTCGTTTGGGAGTGTACGAAGCGAGTTCATTGCCTTCGGAGGCTGGAAAAACTCTCGACATACTAGGCCTTGTCTCAAAACGCGATTTTGACGTCATATCGCAGGTATTGTAAGAGGCAGGCCCATTTGATCATGCCGGCGAAGTTTCGGGTTGTTTTTT
>JAWXBP010000476.1 GCA_034440135.1 Planctomycetia bacterium | reverse complement strand
GGGGGTATGAAGCCCTCCTTCCGCACTCACCAGCAACTCGTAAGTGTTTTTCTGTAATGCAGTTAAGGATTGCGCATGTTTCATTAGCAAAACTTGTTTTCCCTCGGCGCGGGGGGTGGTCGGCGTTCGCCCAGCTTAGCGACCGGGGCGCAGTCCCGTCACCAGGTGACGTCCACACCTTGATGTCGTCGTAAGCAGCGTCACACAAATGACTTATGGCGACGCCTTGACTTTGTGAAAAAAAACACGAATTATGCCAGCGGGGCGATTGACACTCTCTCCAGCCCCGTTTAGATTAACGCCTTTTAAGGTTCCTGGATTACCCATCTTTACGCTCGGCTCGGTCGCAAGCGGTTACGCTAAGCCGACTTAGGGCGGTTCGTCAGGGTGTTTAATCGCGGCGAATCGGTCGTGGCACTCCTGAAAACAGGAGGCGTTGCGGTGCCCGACTCCCCTTCACCGATGTCGCTCGGGTTTGCCTGGGCGTACCGAATATTGGCGGTGACGGCGGAGATGGTGTTGCCTGGCCTGCTGGGAAGCTGGTTGGACGGGCAACTGGGAACGCAATTCCTCGCTTTAACTGGTTTTGGCCTCGGCATCACCTTGGGCATCTGGCACTTGTTGCTGATGACCCGGTCCCATGCTCGGGAGCTGAGCGAGAAGCACAGCTTTCGAGACGAAGAGACAGACGAGCAACGACCGTGACTGACTCGGCCATACAGCCCCCGCGAGGCCTCTCCAGCCTGCGGTCATGCGCGCTCCTAATGGCGGTTGCACTGGTCGTCTTCACGGCCATCGCCGCATTGGTCAATGGCAATCGCTTTGCCGCCCCGGGCGTGAACGCCGCTTTGGCCGCGGGCTTGTTGGTTGCCGTCGGCATGTTCGCCGCGCTTTGGATTTCCAACCTGGCCCAGCGTGATCGCCAGGCCATTCACTATGGTCTCGCCGCACAACTTGTCCGCCTGGCCTTCCCGTTGATCGGGGCCATCGCCTTGGAGCGGCTTAATCCCGCGCTCGCCGAGGCGCGATTCTTTGGCTGCGTGCTGGGCATCTATCTGCCCGCGCTGCTTGTCGAAACCTGGCTGGCGGTGCGCATGATTTCGCCGACGAACCCAAGCGAGGTGCGCCATGGCTGATCCCGTGCTGCACATCAAGGACTCGTACTTCTTCGAAGTGCCGAAGTTCCTCTATCCGCATCCCTACGAAACACTGGGCGACGTGCAGCCATTTCTGCGCAAAGCGCACCCGGACGCGACGCTCGACGAATTCAATCACGACCTGGCCGGCAAGATCATCATCCCGCAGCCGTTCGGGACGCTGAAAAATCTGTACACGAAGGTTCCGTTTAGCGAGGGCGGCGGCGTCGCAATTTCCAAGTTCATGATCTTGGAATTAGTTGTCGCCGTGTTCATGGTGCTGCTCTTCTCCTGGCTCGCCGGACGCATTTCCGGTGGTCGGAGAGCGAAAGGGCGCATCGCCAACATGTTCGAGGCGGCGCTCATTTACATGAAGGAGCAAATCGCCGAGCCGGCGATCGGCCACCACGACGCCCACAAGTTCGTCCCGCTGTTGTGGACGATGTTCTTTTTCGTTTTATTCTGCAACCTGCTTGGCATGATCCCGTGGCTGGGCAACCCGACCGCGGCGTTCGGTATGACGATCGCGATGGCCTGCGTGACTTTTTTCGCGGGACTCGTGATGGGAAGCAAACAACTGGGCATCGTGGGTTATTGGAAGAATCAGGTGCCGAAGCTGGGATTGCCGCTCTACATTGCGATCTTCGTGGTTCCGCTGTTGTTCCTCATCGAAGTCGGTGGACTGTTCATCAAGCACGGCGTATTGGCTGTGCGCTTGCTGGCTAACATGGTCGCCGGCCACTTGGTATTGCTGGCCATTTTGGGGATCGCTGTTGCAGCCGCGAGTTCGCCCGTCTGGTACGCCTGGTATGTGGCTGCACCCTTGAGCGTGTTAGGCACCACAGCATTCAGCATGCTGGAACTGATGGTGTCTTTCTTGCAGGCATATGTCTTCACCTATTTGTCGGCCCTGTTTATCGGAGCGGCGGTGCATCATCATTGATGCCACTCGAACGATCGACAGGAGACGTGAACTTTTTTCCATGGGAGATCGATTCGTGATCAAGTTTGTGCGGATCATGGCCTTGATGGCCGTCGTGACACTGTCGTTGGTGACGCCCGCGTTGGCGCAGGATCCAGTCACTCCGACGACGCCGGCCGCTGCTGGCTGGACGTTGATTAACCTGAGCGCCGCGTTCGGCGTGGGACTCGTCGTGATTGGCGCCGCCTCGGGCATCGGCAAGTTGGCTTCGGCGGCGTTGGAGAGCATGGCTCGTCAGCCCGAAGTGGCCGGCAACATTCAAACGGCCATGATCATCGCGGCCGCTTTGATCGAAGGCTTCACGTTCTTCGCGCTGTATATCTGCATGACCGCCGTCTAGGACAGGCGTTTCAAGGTTCCTTGAGGCAAGGTGTCGATCATGTTCGCTCGATTTGTCGGCGCAATGTTGGCCGTGGCTCTCGTCGTCGCGCTGCCAGCGTCCGTCTTGGCGCAGGGCGCGGAGGCGGAAGTGGCCACGGAAGGCGAAGTGCAACACGCCGAACCGGCGGCGGCGCACGATGCTCACGCCGGCGCGCACGAGCATATCGGCGAAGTCGGCGTCAACAAGCAGCCGGAGGAGTTCAAGTCGGACTTGGCGATTTACTCCTTCGTGGTGTTCTTGATTCTCTTGGCGATCCTCACCAAGTTCGCCTGGAAGCCGATTAACGCGGCGCTGGAAGAACGCGAGCACAAGATCGCCGAGCATATCGCCGCCGCCGAACGGCAAAACGCGGAAGCCAAACAATTGCTTGGGGAGTACGACCGCAAACTTGCCGCGGCGCAGGATCAGGTGCGGGCGATCTTGGATGACGCCCGCAAGGACGCTGAGCATGCCCAGCAGGAGTTGCTGGCCAAGGCTCGGTTAGACGCGCAGACGGAAATGGATCGGGCGAAGCGCGAGATCGATACCGCGAAAGGCCAAGCTCTCAAGGAACTGGCCGAGCGGAGCACCGATCTGGCGATCGGCCTGGCCAGCCAGATCGTGCGGAAGGAATTGCAGCAAGTCGATCACGCCAAGCTTGTGCAAGAAGCAATCGCCAAGCTGCCCAGCGGAGACGCTAGCAGAAACTAATTTGAGAAACGCATCGCCCGCCCACACTAGCCCGTAGCGCAAGCGAGGGAGAGTTGACTCGGGTGATGCTTCAAACGTGTACGCCAAGTCCACTCTCCCTCGCTTGCGCTATGGGCTAGTGTGACCCGAATTCGGAAGCCCATGCCTAACAACGCCAAGAACCACGAACGCATCGACACCGGCGAACAGCAGGTGGGCGTCATGTACGCGCGTTCGTTGATCGGTGCGACGGAAGCGGCGGGGCAATCCGAGGCGATCCTGGCCGAGTTCGATTCCTTCATCGAGGACGTGCTGGACAAGCTGCCGCAGTTCGATTCCTTGCTCTCCACGGCGCTCGTGTCGGCGGAAGAAAAGGCGGCGCTCTTGGATCGGGCTCTTAAGAGCCAGGCCTCGACGCTGTTCCTGAACTTCCTCAAGGTCACCGCCAATCACGGTCGGTTGAATTGCCTGCGGGCGATTCGCCGGGCCGCGCACGAAGTCTATGACAAGTTACGCGGACGTATCCCCGTGGTCGTCCGATCCGCGACGCCGCTCGACGCGGCCAGCGAAAAACAACTCACCGAACGCCTCCGCGGGATGTTGCGAGGAGAACCTCAATTGGTCCGGGAAGTCGACCCGGAACTGATTGGCGGCCTTGTGATCCGCGTGGGAGATACCGTTTACGACGGCTCGGTTGCCCGGCATCTGGAGCAACTGCGCCTGCAGATGATCGACAGGAGCGTGCATGAAATTCAGAGCCGACGAGATCGCTTCAGTCATTCAGCGTGAGATCGAGCAGTACCAATCCGAGATCGACGTCCGTGAAGTCGGGCGCGTTCTGGAAGTGGGCGACGGCATCGCGCGCATTTATGGACTGTCGAACGTGATGGCCAGCGAGATGGTCGAGTTCCCCAACGGGACGATCGGGCAGGCCTTCAATTTGGAAGAAAACTCGGTAGGCGTGATCATTCTTGGCGATTACCTGCAAATCGCCGAGGGTGACGAAGTCAAAAGCACGGGCCGCCTATTGAGCGTGCCGGTGGGCGATGCGCTGATCGGGCGCGTCGTCGATCCCCTCGGCAATCCGATGGACGGCAAAGGTCCGATCGTCACGTCCGATCGCCGCCCGGTGGAATTCATGGCGCCCGGCATCGCCGGACGTCAGCCGGTGAAAGAGCCGATGCAGACCGGCATCAAGGCGATCGACGCGATGACGCCCGTTGGTCGCGGTCAGCGCGAACTGGTAATCGGCGACCGCAAGACCGGCAAGACGGCGATCGGCATCGACGCCATCATCAATCAGAAAAACTCCGGCGTGAAGTGCTTCTACGTCGCGATCGGTCAAAAGGAATCGACTGTCGCGAACGTGATCGAAGCCCTCCGCGCCGCCGGCGCCATGGACTACACGACGGTGATTGTGTCGGGCGCCAGTTCGCCGGCGCCGTTGCAATATGTCGCGCCGTACGCGGGCACCGCCATGGCCGAGTACTTCATGTACAACGGCGGCCACTGCCTGATCGTCTATGACGATCTGTCGAAGCAAGCCGTCGCGTATCGCCAACTTTCGCTGTTGATGCGACGTCCGCCCGGTCGCGAGGCCTTCCCGGGCGACGTGTTCTACTGCCACAGCCGACTGCTAGAGCGCTCCGCCAAATTGAGCGACGAGCTCGGCGGCGGCTCGTTGACTTCATTGCCGATCATCGAAACGCTGGAAGGCGAAGTCTCCGCGTACATTCCCACGAACGTGATCTCGATCACGGACGGGCAGATCTACCTGCAACCGGACTTGTTCTTCGCCGGCATCCGCCCGGCCATGAACGCCGGTATTTCAGTCTCTCGCGTCGGCGGCAACGCTCAGATCAAGGCGATGAAAAAGGTCGCTGGCGGTTTGCGATTGGACTTAGCATCCTTCCGCGAGTTAGAAGCCTTCGCCCAACTCGGCACCGACCTCGACGCGGCCACGCAATCGCGGCTCGATCGCGGCTACCGCATGGTCGAACTGCTCAAGCAGGGCCAATACGTGCCGATGGACGTGTTCGATCAAGTCCTCAGCATCTACGCCGGCACCCGCGGGCACTTGGACAAGATTCCGCTGGACAAATGCGCCGAATGGGAGTCGGGCTTCCTCACCTTCATCAAGGAACAACGCCCCGACGTCCGCGCGAAGCTGGTGGAAACAAAAGACATTTCCGACGACCTGGCCAAGCAATTCGAGGAAGCCATCGCCGTCTACCAAAAACAATTCGCCAGCAAATACGACGAGGTCCAAGGCGTCCCGGCGACGGCAGGGAAGGCCTAGGTCCGACGACTCGGTCAGAAGCAAAGTTTCCGCAGATTCAGCCCCGCAGGGGCGGCAGGCAATAGCCAGGGGTGCAAACCCCTGGTTGAGAGGAGAGCAAGCACATTGAAGCCCCAACGGGGCGACACAATCCGAAGACAACCATTGTGTCGCCCCGTTGGGGCTCAAACGAAGGTGATGACGATCTTTTCCAGGGGTTTGCACCCCTGGCTATTATTTGTCACGCCCTCGGCGTTCTGAGCGCATGAACGCAATCGATGCAATTAGAAGTAGCAGCACGAGCCAAGCACCACTACGGAGCAGCGAATAGATCGAAGGTTGGCCGCGATCACGGCCAAAGTCTTAGCTCTGGAGCCGCTCGATGTCCGACGTACCCCCGATTCCCAGTTCCGATAACCCGTTTGGAGCCCCGCCGTCCACGCCGCCGCCGATCAGCGAAGCGCCGAACCAGGACGCCTGCCAATGGGCGATGTTTTGCCATCTCTCGTCGCTGGCCGGGTATGTGGTCCCGTTCGGCAACCTGCTGGGCCCGTTGGTGGTGTGGTTGGTGAGCCGCGAAAAGCATCCGTTCATTGACGATCAAGGTAAGGAGTCGCTCAACTTCCAAATCACGCTGACGCTGCTGCTGTTGATCTCCGGGATCCTGGTGTGCGTCGGCATTGGCATCGTCCTGTTGATCGTGGCGGCCGTGTACGGCTTCGTCATGCCGATCGTCGCGGCGGTGAAATCCAACAAGGGCGAGCTCTACCGATACCCAGCCACCCTGCGGCTGATTACTTGAACTGACAATAACTCATGGCCAAAGCACGAGCGCTCGATAAACGTCGCAAGTCCGTCAAGAACATCCGCAAGATCACGCGGACGATGGAGTTGATCGCGACCGCGCGCTTCAAGAAGGCGATGGATCGCGCCGCGGCCTCGACCGCGTACACGAAGCGGATCACGCAGGTCGTCGCCAATCTGGCCAACGCCGGCCTGGCGGTGACGCATCCGCTGCTGGAGCCGCGCGAGGAAATCAAGCACGCCAAGTTGCTAGTGCTGACGGCCAATCGCGGCCTCTGCGGCGGCTACAACGGCAACGTGATCCGGTTCGCCGTGGCCCGCTGGGCGGAACTGCAGAAGCTGGCGCCGAAGACGACCTTGGAAGTCTCCGGCAAACGCGGCATCTCGGCCTTCAAGTTCCGTGAGATCAAGCCAGACGCCACGTATTTGCATTTCGAAGACAAGCCGACGTTCCCCGAAGTCGACGAACTGGCGAGCCGGTACCTGGACGAGTACGTCACCGGGCAACTCGATCGGCTCGACGTGGCCTACACGCGGTTCGAGAGCGCCAGCCGGCAGGTCGCGGTCGTCGAGACGTTGCTGCCCTTGGGAACGCTGACTGGCGCCGACGCGGCCGTGCAAAACGCGGCGCAAGCCACGCAGTACGAGTTCTGCCGTCGGCCGAAAGCATTCTGGAAGAGGTGGTGCCGACGAGCTTCAAGGTGAAGCTCTTCAAGTGCTTCCTCGACGCCGCGGTCAGCGAACAGATCGCCCGCCGCGTGGCTATGAAGGCCGCCACGGAAAACGCCGACGGCCTGATCAAGAGCCTCAGCATGACCTACAACCGCGCCCGTCAAGGCCAGATCACGTCCGAACTATTGGACCTGATGGGCGGCGTGGAAGCGTTGAAACAATAGAGGGAATGATGAATGTAGAATAATGAATGATAAATTGGAAACTGACTTTGCCATTCATCATTCATCATTTGGACGGCAACCTACGCGAACCATCGCACACGATATCGAGCAAGAGAACATGTCCACCGCTACTGCACAGAACTACGGTCGCATCACGCAGGTTATCGGGTCGACGTTTGACGTCGAGTTCGATGACAATCAATTGCCGGCGATTTACAACGCCGTGAAGGTTCAAGGCGAGCACAAAGGGGTGAGCGTCAATCTCACCGGCGAGGTGCAGCAGCATCTCGGCGGCGGGCGCGTCCGCGTCGTGGCCCTCGGCTCCACCGACGGTCTGGTGCGCGGCCAGAAGTGCCTCGACACCGGCGGCCCGATCAAAGTGCCGGTCGGCAAGGCGACGCTCGGCCGCGTGTTCAACCTCGTGGGCGAACCGATCGACAACCGCGGCCCGGTGGCGGCCGACGAGTATTGGCCGATCCATCGCGACGCCCCGGCCGTGACCGAGCTCTCCACGAAGACCGAAGTGTTCGAGACCGGCATCAAGGTCATCGACCTGCTCACGCCGTTCGTCCGCGGCGGTAAGGCCGGGTTGTTCGGCGGGGCCGGCCTCGGCAAGACGGTCATTCTCACCGAGTTGATCGCCCGTATCGCCAGTGCGCACGGCGGTTCGTCGGTGTTCGCCGGCGTCGGCGAGCGGACCCGCGAAGGAACGGACCTCTGGCTCGAAATGCAGGAAGCCAAGATCGGCGATACCGGCCGCAGCGTTATCGAGCAAACGTGCATGGTGTTCGGCCAGATGAACGAGCCGCCCGGCGCGCGTCTCCGCGTGGCGCTGTCGGCGTTGACGATGGCCGAATACTTCCGCGACACGACCGGCACCGACACGCTGTTGTTCGTCGACAACATCTTTCGCTTCTCGCAAGCGGGCAGCGAAGTGTCCGCCCTCCTCGGACGTATGCCGAGCGCCGTGGGTTATCAGCCGACGCTGGCCACGGAGATGGGCGCGTTGCAGGAACGCATCGCATCGACGTCGAAGGGCGCCATCACCTCGGTGCAAGCCGTGTACGTGCCGGCCGACGATCCGACCGATCCCGCTCCGGCCACGGCCTTCGGCCAGTTGGACGCGTTCCTTTATCTGGAACGCTCTATCTCCGAAAAGGGCATTTACCCCGCGGTCGATCCGCTGGCCTCGTCGAGCCGCATTCTCGATCCGCAATACGTGGGCGCCCGGCATTACGCCATCGCGCGCCGCGTGCAGCGGACGTTGCAACGCTACCGCCAGTTGCAAGACATCATCGCGATTCTCGGTATCGACGAGTTGAGCGAGGAAGACAAATTGGTCGTCTCCCGCGCCCGCCGCATGGAGCGGTTCCTCTCGCAGCCGTTCCTCGTGGCCGAGGTGTTCACGGGCAAGCCGGGCGAAATCACGCCGCTGGCCGACACGATCCGCAGCTTCGAGGAAATCGCCGACGGCAAGTGGGACCACCTCCCCGAACAAGCCTTCATGTACGTCGGCGCGATTGAGCAAGCCGAAGAGCAGGCGAAGAAGATGGCGGCGAAGAAGTAGTGAATGCATGATGATGAAGGACGAACGCGGCCGAATGCGTTCTAGATCGATGAACCGTTCTGCTCGCTAACTTTTGACTTTGAATTTATCCCCCATGCCCCAGCTTAAATGCATCGTCGTGACGCCGGAACAGACCGTTGAGGATCTGCCGGCTGATTTTGTGGCGCTGCCGTTGTACGACGGCGAGCTGGGAGTTGCGCCGGGCCATACCCCGATGATCGGGCGCCTGGGCTACGGCGAATTGCGGATCGTCAACGCCGGACAAACGACGCGCTACTACGTTGACGGCGGTTTCGTCGAATTCGCGGACAACATCGTCTCGGTACTCACCAACAACGCGGTGCCCGCCAAGAAACTCGACGCCGGCAAAGCGCAAACGCAACTGGAAGCCGCCAAATCTCGGCCCGCCAACACGCCGGAACTGTTGGCCATTCGCGAACGTGATCAGCAACGGGCGCGGGCGCAGCTTCGCGTGGCGCGGAAGTAGAGGGTTGGGACTGCTACCCTCAGGGGGCTGTGCTAGAATGAATTCTAGCGGAAACGCCATTGAGAGGGTTGCCGATGACAGTCACCGTCCACATTTCTGAGAACACCGAAGCCGCGTTTCAGCGGGCGTTTGGCAATAATCTTGATCGCGTCGCACTTGAGTCGATGTGCATTGAGGGTTACCGGGCCGGTAAACTGAGCTTGGGTGAAGTCGCGGCCGCACTCGGGTTCGAAACGACCATCACCGCACTGGAATGGCTGGGCCATCGCGGCGTATCGCTCAACTATTCGCTTGAGGATTTCGAGGCCGACAGGGAGAATCTCTCCCGTGTCCTTGGAACGAACGGCGCAT
This sequence comes from Planctomycetia bacterium, assembly GCA_034440135.1. Classification (NCBI taxonomy): domain Bacteria; kingdom Pseudomonadati; phylum Planctomycetota; class Planctomycetia; species Planctomycetia bacterium. The sequence continues at coordinate 1,035 of JAWXBP010000476.1, read as the reverse complement.
GATTGTCGTATCCGACACTACGCCCCTCAACATCCTTGCCCAACTCGGGCTGATCGACCTTTTGCCGCAACTGTTTGGCGCGGTTATTTTGACCCCCGGCGTCGTTAAGGAACTCTCCCATCCCAGTACGCCAGATATCGTCAAGGCCGTTTTAGAAGGGCCGCCGCCCTGGCTAACCATACTTGCGCCGACTATGCTTCTTGCAACGCCACTACCAAGTGGGCTCGGCGAGAGAGAAGCGATCAGCCTAGCCGCTGAACTTCACGCGGACTTGTTACTGGCGGATGACAAGCAAGCTCGCAAGACAGCCCAAGCTCTCGGGATCACGGTGATTGGCACGCTTGGTATTCTGGATGCCGCCGCCCGGCGTGGGCTCGTTGATTTCGCAGACGCGATCGCTCGGCTTAAGCGAACAAACTTTCACGTCTCTGCAAAACTGCTCGACGCCGTCTTGAAGCAACACGAGCAAGGAAGCTGATCGAATAGGCAGGGCGCTTGCACTCTCATCTCACACTTGCTCTCTTGGCGCCTCTGCGCTTAGCAGTCGCTTCGATTCACCCGCTGCTGCGTAATCGCGATCGCCTTCAACAGCCCTTGCGCTTTGTTGAGCGTCTCCTGATACTCGCTTGACGGCACACTATCCGCCACGATGCCGGCGCCGGCTTGGACGTCGGCAAAGCCGTCTTTCACCACGACCGTGCGGAGGGCGATGCAGGTATCGAGGTTGCCGCGGTAGTCGATGTAGCCCACGGCGCCCGCGTACGGTCCGCGGCGAGTTTTTTCCAGTTCGTCGATAATCTCCATCGCGCGTACTTTTGGCGCGCCGGAGACGGTGCCGGCCGGTAGACAAGCGCGAAGGGCGTCGAAAGCGGTCTTGCCCGGGGCGAGGCGGCCCTGCACGTTGGAGGTAATGTGCATCACGTGGCTGTAACGCTCGATGGTCATCACGTCGGTCAGTTTGACCGTGCCGTATTGCGCGACGCGGCCGACGTCGTTGCGTCCCAAGTCGACCAGCATGATGTGCTCGGCCCGTTC
>JAWXBP010000475.1 GCA_034440135.1 Planctomycetia bacterium | reverse complement strand
CTAGCATGAGGGCATTCTAACTTGCCCGTGGCACGCGCACGACAGGGGCGCAAATCCGCGCTCAGAAAATGCGGCGCCTAGTCGGCAGCGCCGGCGCCAAAGTCGGCCACCATGCGTTCTGGACCAACGGGCTTCCTGGCGGCGGCGTCCATTACGACACGGTCCGGTTCTTCCGTCACGACCGCGCGGACAATCTCCGTGAGGCCAGCCGGCGCCCGCAACAACGCCGAGCAGCTTCCGTCGGCTGCCGGCTGAAGGTAGGCGATCGACGTCCAATGGTCCGCGGCGTCGACCAGCCAGAGTTCGAAGTGAGAATCCGTGGCGGGGAAACCCAGGTTGTCGGCGTAGAAATGCACTTCACCCGCCACGGAGTCGAAAACCAATTGCCCGTCAACCTCCCCGTGCCCGCCGACTTTTCCTAACGACGCGCGACGGAGTTCGGCCGTGGGAAAGAGCTTCTGCGCATCGGCCATGCGACGCTGAAAGTCCTGTTCGAGCGCAGCTTGATTCGCCACCTGGTGATCCGCCAGGCGGACCGCAGCCACGCCGGCCAGCACCGCGCACAACGTCGCCGCAGCATACGGGATGAAAGCCCGCCAGTTGATCCGCCGACCTGAGGGCAGCGGCTGCGCGACCGCAATGCGACCGCCATCCGTCATGTTTGCCGCGTCCGCTCGCACACGATCCAACAGAGCGCTACGCAATCCCGACGGCGGCGCTTCCAGCGGCGTAGCCAGCGCGAACAGTGAGAACGATTCACGCCAACGCTCGTGCTCCGCGTTACACTGTTGGCATTCGGTCGCGAGGTGACGACGCACATCGGCCGACTCCGCGGGCGCAAGTCCGCCTGAGGCGAATTCCGGCAGCAGGCGTTCGCAATCGGCGCAGTTCATCGGTTCCTTTCCGCGAAGCTCGGCGCCAACGCATTCCGCAGCTTGATCAATCCTTGCCGGATGCTTGATTTGACCGTGCCCAAGGGAATCTCCAGCCGCGCCGCGATTTCCACATGCGTGAGGCCTTCGTAAAACGCCAATCCCAACGTCTCGCGTTGCGTCTCGGACAACTCGGCCAGGGCGACTCGGACGCGTTGGCCGTCTTCCCGATGCGACAACCGGAAGGCGGGATCCGTGTCGGCGTCCCGATGGCGGCCTGTGATGGACCGCAAATTCCCTGCTTCATCTTCCTTCCGCGTGCGCGTCGCGGCGGCCCGGAGCCAATCCACAGCTCGACTGCGGGTCACGGTGACAAGATAGTTACGGGCGGTAACTCGATTCGGATCAAACCGTTCGGCCTTTTGCCAAATCTCCCAGAAAACCTCGGTGAGCACGGCGTCGGCGTCGCCATGTTGACGCAGAATGCGGAGGCAAAGTCCATATAACAAAGGCGAATAACGATCGTACAACACCTCGAACGCCGCCACGTCGCGGCGCGCAATCGCCGCCATCAGCTCGTCGTCGGTCGGTGCGTCGTCGAACGATGTGGTCATGCGAGACAGCGAACCAATCGTCCGCTTTCGCTGGGAAATGTGCGGCTCACGACGTCTGAACCTGAATCGTCGGTCGCCGGCGCTTCGGCGTCGGGCGTCACGGAATCGGTCATCCAGCAATCCTGGTACTGCGGGTTCGCCTGCTTCGTGAGGAAAAAGCGGAACACGCTGGCGCGATGTGAACCGTCAATCACGGTGACCAGCACCATCGCCTGGTCGCCCATGATCGTAGGACTGCCGATCAGCGATTTCTCGCAATCGATCAACGCCCGATATTTGGGCCCACGGACCATCGCGGCGAATTGAGCCGGACTGCCGGTGACGGAGCGATTCGAAGGCGAGGCAAATGCCATACATTGCAGCAATGCGGCGTCCCGGGTGCGAAACGCTCGCAGCGCCGCCACTTGCAATGCGACGACCTGCTCGGGCTGCAATTCAGGATGGGGCGCCGTCAGCGGCGTGGCGGCCCGCAACGCCTGCCAATCCGTCGCCGGCGGCGCGGAAAGCATCATCAATCTCGTGCCGATTGCGAAGCCGACAGCGCAGAGCGCAGCCAGCAACAAGCAACGCATCAAGAGAGATTGAGGTAACATGACTGACGCGACGCCGAGTTCCACGCCGAGTTGGGCGGATTTCAGAACTTCTCCAGACTAGACGTCGCGCGGAAAGTGGTCAAGCAATTGCCCTGTCTCATGGGCATGGTTTGGAGCAACTTGAGCCGATTCCACCACACTTGCAGAAAACATGAATCCGCTGCTCGACGGCGTTCGTAGCTTCCTGCGGGCGCGGTTGCATCGGTTCGGCCAGTACTGCAATTGGTCTTCGATCGCACTGCGCACCTACCGAGGCAACATCGACATACTTGGAGCAACAGAGATGAGACTGCGCTGGTTCTGCGCCCTGACGGCGCTCGTGTTGATGGGCTCAGCTGGCGAAACCGCGAACGCCGAGAAATTGGTTGGCCTCGGCGGCACGCCCAACGGTCAGAGTCTGGTGATCTTCGACAGTGCGACGCCCGGCACGGTCAGCAGCGTGGCCATCACCGGCCTCGCCGACGGCGAATCGCTGTGGGGCATCGACCGGCGTCCTGCTACAGGCGAGCTGCTCGCCCTCAGCAATCAAAATCGCCTGCTTACAATTCGGCCGAACACAGGCTTCGCGACCGTCGTCGGTGCAGGCTTCACCAATCCACTGGACGGATCGAGCTTTGGCTTCGACTTCAACCCGCAGATTGATCGCATCCGCATCGTCAGCGACGCGAATCAGAACTTCGTGGCGAATCCAATCACCGGCGACGCCAACGTTGCAGCCACCACGCCGGTCTTCTTTGCAGTCGGCGATGTGAATGCCGCCGCCGATCCGCACGTCGTGCATCACGCTTACGATCAAAACGTGGCGGGCACATTGGCCACGCAACTGCGAGCCATCGACACCGATCTCGATATCCTTGTCACGCAAGCCAACAACGTGGGCACGCTGGGAACGATCGGCCCTTTGGGTTTCGATGCCACTGACATCGGCGGCTTCGACGTCTCCGATTCCGGCAACGCCTTCGCTATCTTCAACGCCGGCGGTAACACGTCCGGATTGTACTCCATCAACCTCACGTCCGGCGCAGGGACGTTCCTGGGCGAAGTGCCGGGCGCCATTCACGGCCTGACGGCGGTTCCAGAACCATCGACCTTCGGCCTGTTGGCGATCGCCCTGACGATGGGAGGCGCCTTCGCAGCGCGGCACGCTCGCAGGGGACGCTGAGGGACCGCTCCCTCTCGCCCAACGAAACGCGGCGCGGACCAACGAAACGCGGCGCGGACACAACCCGACTGCAAGATCGGGAAGCGGCCGCGCCGCGGGTTTTTTTTGCGCATTTGCGGCCTGTTTCGCGTTTGTCGCTTGACTTTTGCTGACGTAAACGATAAGCTTTGCTAGCAAAGCTTATCGTTTACGTCAGCAACATAGGTTAATGTTTTCCTCGCGACTGGCAGCTTATGCATAAATTGTTGACTTCCGGGTTGGATAAGGCCGACTTGTGTCCCAAGGAAACACCTCCAAGTTGCAACGCGAGGTCGCCTACGGCAAGGCCTTTCTCGCGGCACTGAACGCACGCCTTGCGGCTCCCACAGTCGATTGGCCCACGACCCGCTGCTGGACTAAGTCCTCGCTTCAGCAAATCTTTCGCCAAGTGCGGGACGAACTCGCTGCCGCCGAATTGCGTTCCCAGCAATCGAATCGATCGCTTATTGCCTGGATGTCCGAACTGGGCATCTTGCATGAACTCAAGGCCCAGGACCTGACAATTTACATCCTGGAGTTCGGCGGATCGGCAGGTCGTGCCCTGGAGTCCCCCGAGCTACTGATGGCCGCATGTCCCCAAGGCGTTATTTGCTATTTTAGCGCTGTGGCGTTTCATTCGTTGACCACTCAACCTGTGGCGCATCACCACGTCGCGGTCTTGCAGAAGTCTACACGAGCGAGCGCACCTTCGAGCGTGGATAAAGCGAAATCCGTACCCGAGAGTCGATCAAGGACCTTACAACTTGGAAAACTCCTCTTTCGTTTCGCGGAAACGCCGTACTACCTTGCCGAGCGAGCCGCGCGGCTCGTGCCTGGCGTGCAGCAACGTGCGATGGGACCGCGGACGAACATTCGCATTACTACTTTAGAACAGACGCTTCTTGATACGCTCTACAAGCCGTTTCACTGCGGAGGTCCGGAAACTGTTTTCGAGGCCTGGCACGAAGCATTTCAATTGGGCGGAATCAATGAAGAGCGCCTGGCGGATTACATCGAGCGAATGAACTACCCGGCGACTGCTAGACGCACCGCCGTCATGTTCAAGCTCATGCAACACGCGCCGGGAATCGCTCTCCGGCGCACCCTTCAAGTCGTGCGTGAAAAAATTGCCCGAAACAGCGAATTCGCCGAGATCTCTCTACTCCCGGGATTGGACTACTCAAAAACTGACGAAGAATGGCTCGTCAAAATCCCATGAATTCCGCTGCATTTGCCGCCTGGAAGTCGTTGGTACTCGACGAAATATTTGAGGCCTTCGCCGCATCGGAGAAGCTCGAACGCGCCCTCATTTTTAAGGGTTCTTCACCCAATTCCGGGGAAAGCCTGGCGGATTTTGAGAAAGAAGTAGTTGTCGTCTCGGTAGCCGTAGGCCATACGTTTGAGGACTTTGAT
>JAWXBP010000474.1 GCA_034440135.1 Planctomycetia bacterium | reverse complement strand
CGGCGAGCGGCGGCAGCGTCAGTTTCAGCGAATAGGGCCGTCCGTGCCAAGGCACCGGCTCGGCCGTTACGTGGCCGCCATTGCCGATGTTGCTGCCGCCATAAAGGCCCGCGTCGGAATTCAGCGCCTCGTGATAGACGCCACCGTCCGGAACGCCGCCCCGGTAGTTCGGTCGCACGACCGGCGTAAAATTGCAGACCACGATCGCGAGCGGGCGGCCGTCATCCGCGCGGCGCAAGAACGAGAGTACGCTATTCTCGCTGTCGTTGGCATCGATCCATTCGAAGCCATCGGCTTCACAGTCCCGCGCGTGCAGGGCGGGTGTCCCGCGATAAAGCGCATTGAGGTCGCGCACGAGGCGCTGGATGCCGGCATGCGCCGGATCCTCGATAAGAGGCCAATCGAGGCCCGTGTCATGATTCCATTCGCGCTCCTGCGCGAACTCTCCGCCCATGAACAGCAGCTTCTTGCCGGGGTGGCTGAACATGAACGTGAAATAGAGGCGAAGATTGGCGAAACGTTGCCAGCGGTCGCCGGGCATTCGAGCTAGAAGCGAGCGCTTGCCGTGTACGACCTCATCATGCGAAAGCGGTAGCACGAAATTTTCGCTAAATGCGTAAATGAGCCCAAACGTCAACTGATGGTGATGATGTGAGCGATGGATGGGATCGTGGCTCATATAAGCGAGCGTGTCGTGCATCCATCCCATGTTCCACTTGTAGCCGAAGCCGAGTCCGCCGAGGAAACTCGGTCGCGAAACCATCGGCCATGCGGTCGACTCTTCCGCTATTGTTGCGATACCGGAAACGCGCCCATACGCGACCTCGTTCATTCGCCGAAGGAAATCGACCGCCTCGAGGTTTTCGCGGCCGCCGAACTTGTTCGGGATCCACTCGCCGGGCGCGCGGCTGTAATCGAGGTAAAGCATTGAAGCTACGGCATCGACCCGGAGTCCGTCGACGTGATAGCGACCGAGCCAAAACAAGGCGTTGCTGACGAGAAAATTCACCACTTCACGCCGCCCATAATTATAGATCAACGTGTCCCAGTCCTTGTGCACACCTTGGCGCGGGTCGGCATGCTCATAGAGATGCGTGCCATCGAATTTGGCCAGTCCGTGTGGATCGCTTGGGAAGTGACCCGCCACCCAATCCAGGATCAGCCCGAGCCCAGCGCGGTGAACGGCTTCGACGAAGGCGCGGAAGTCGTCCGGCGAGCCAAAGCGGCTGGTCGGCGCAAACAATCCGGTCGGCTGATAGCCCCATGAGCCGTCGAACGGGTACTCGCTGATCGGCAGAAGCTCGATATGGGTGAATCCCATATCTTTGACGTAGGGGACGAGATCTGCCGCCATTTCGCGATAGGTCAGATACCGATTGCCTTCGTCGGCCCGGCGACGCCAAGAGCCGAGATGAACTTCGTAGATGGAGATGGGGGCGGCACGATCGAAGCGGTGACGGCGCTCGGCGATCCAATTGTCATCCTGCAACCGATGATCGCCAAAATCATGGACGACGGACGCCGTCTTCGATGGCTGCTCGGCTGCGAAAGCGTACGGATCCGACTTGAGCGGCAGCACGGTGCCGTCCGCGGCCTTCAATTCGTATTTGTAACGCTCCCCGGCGCGTAGCTCCGGAACGAAAATCTCCCATACGCCGACGCCGGGATGTCGGCGCATCGGATGACGGCGACCATCCCAGTTGTTGAAATCGCCGACCACGCTCACGCGCCGCGCATTGGGCGCCCAGACGGCGAATGCAACACCGCGCATCTCCTCGATCGAGATAACATGCGCGCCGAGCCTGTCCGCGGAGTCGAAATGCGCCCCCTCGCCAAAGAGATGCAGATCGAGAGGGCCCAGCCACGGGGGAAACCGGTAGGGATCCTCGATATCGGTCTCCCCGCCGTCCCATTCCACGCGCAGGCGATAGGCGAAGCGCCTGGCCCGCGCCACGACGCCCGTGAAGAGCCCTTCATCATGAACGCGCCGAAGCTCGACCAGTGAACGCGCCGTCTTCGCATCGATGACGGACACGCGGCGCGCTTTGGGAAGAAACGCGCGAATTTCCAACCCGCCATCGACGCGGTGCAGCCCCAAGTACGCGAAGGGATCGGGGTGATCACCGTTCACGATTGCAGTTACATGATCAAAGGAAGGGCCGCCGTCGACCATTTCGGCCTCTGCTCAAGCACGTTCGAGAAGCAGATCGCAAGCGCCAGCGAGGGGAATCCAAACCCACGCCGGCCGGTTCGCCAATTCGTATCCGATCTCATAGAAGAGCTTTTCAAGCATGGCCAGCCGAAGCAGGCCATTTGCCGCCGCCTCATCGGCGGGATAGCTGGAGGTGCCTGCGATCGAGGCACGATAGGCGTCAAAAAATGCCTTCGTCGCTTCGTCGCGCCACGCCATCACATGGGGGCGCAACGTCGCGCGTCGGTCGGGGTGATCCTTGGTAACGTGATCGAGCGCCGCCCAGGCCGCGTAGTCGAATGAACGCAGCATGCCGGCCACGTCCTTGAGCGGCGTATGCTTCGCGCGCCGTTCGGCAAGGCTGCGGCGCGGCTCGCCCTCGAAATCAAGAATGTAAAAATCGTTTTGCGCGACTACGACCTGGCCGAGATGATAGTCGCCATGAAAGCGGGTCTTGATCAATCCAGAACCGAACGATTGAGGTTTTGAAAGCGCTTCCACAATTTCACGACGTTTCGCCAACAGCTTGTCGGCGAACGTCGCCGCCTCCGGCAAGAGCGATGCGCGGCGCTCAGCGAGCCCCTCCAGCGTGGCGCGAGCATCTTTGCAGATTTGGCGTTGAAGCTTGTTGAGATCGGCTTCGGTCAGCGGTTCCGGTTTGAAGGCCGAGTTGGCCGCGCCTGGGCATAGAGCCTTGTGAAGCTCGGCGGTCCGCTCACCCAGCCTCTGCATCTGCGCGAGATGGAACGCGTGCGGGTCCTTACGTGCGGCAAGTTCGTCCGCTGGAAGAACGGCCGCCTCGTCGAGAAATCGCTGAAGGTAGCTTGACGTATGAGACCAGCCGTCGCCCTGGTTGCGTATGAAGGCGTGAAGGCAGGCAAGGGCGGTCGGATGGCCATCCGCGCCGATCAGTTCGACTGAGCCGAGCAGAGGCGGCGTATTTGGAAAGCGTGCCACTTCGGTCAGGAAGCGGCCCATCTCGACTTCGGAATGAAGCCCCGTCATCAAGCGGCGGTAGATCTTCAGAACAAGATAGTTTTCGATCAACACCGACGAGTTGGTTTGTTCGACCGCGACGGGCCGAACGACGGGGTTGGCCGGCATCGGATGTTCAGCCATGGCCGCAGTCGCTCGAAATTCGATCCTGCCGGCGGGATAGGCAAGGTTGTCGCCCCGGCGAACGGCTTCCACCAAGGCAAGCGCGAAACGCTCGTCCTGCACGGCCTCGAATAGAGTTCCGCCCTTAGGCCCCTTGCGCACTTTGGCCGCCGCGAAGGCCGTGCGCTCAGGCGAAAGCGTGTGAACCTCGCGCCACTCGATGGCCAACGGAAGGAAATAGCACTGCGGCGGGTGCTTTCCATCGAATCGGGCCTCGAGAAGAGCGAGGAGCCAACCGGACTGTCCATCCGCCAACGGGACGCTCGCGGTTACCTCAACTTCGCGCAAATTCGCGTTTTTCGCGCCATACCACCGCCGCAGAGGAAGGTAGCGACGCAGAACGTCGCGCTCGAAGATCGCCTTGTTACGGCCCGTCAAAAGACTCTGCCAACTCTCGCCCATGACCAGCGTCACGAACTCGGGTAGTGGTTGACCGAGGCTGGGGCTTCCATCGGTCAGCGTCTTCGGATCTGCGAGAAGGAACCAGTAAAAAGAGTGGCCGGACAACGTGATTCGGTAGAGGCCGTCACTTACGGCCGGAAAGTTGGTCCGGCTCATGAGTTCGACGGGGACACGTCCGCGAAACGTGGAGAGGTCCAGATCGACCGCTTCAGCCGACCGCGCGAGGTTCGCGACGCATAGCACCGACTCGTCGCCGAGCTCACGGAGATAGGCGAAGACACGGCGGTTCGAGGGGTAGAGGAAGGAGAGCGTGCCCCGTCCGAAAACCTTACGGCCCTGCCGAGCGGCTATGAGACGCTTCATCCAATTGAGGAACGACGACGGATTCTTGCTCTGAGCCTCGACGTTAACGGACTGGAAGCCATAGACCGGATCCATAAGAGGCGGCAAAAAAAGACGCGCCGGATCTGCGCGAGAAAACCCGCCATTTCGGTCCGGTGTCCATTGCATCGGTGTCCGCACGCCGTCACGGTCGCCGAGAAAAATATTGTCGCCCATTCCGATTTCGTCACCATAATAGATAACCGGGCTTCCGGGCATCGACATGAGCAAGCTGTTCATCAGTTCGATCTTGCGGCGATCGTTCTCCATCAATGGCGCGAGGCGCCGGCGGATGCCTAGATTGATGCGGGCACGCCGCTCGGCAGCGTAGGTGTTCCAGAGATAGTCCCGCTCGGAGTCGCTGACCATTTCGAGCGTCAGCTCATCGTGATTGCGGAGAAAAATCGCCCATTGGCAGGCGTCGGGAATCTCCGGCGTCTGCCGCATGATGTCGGTGATCGGATGACGATCTTCCTGTGCAATGGCCATGTACATCCGCGGCATCAGCGGGAAGTGATAGGCCATGTGACATTCGTCGCCGGCGCCGAAGTAGGATTGTACGTCTTCCGGCCATTGATTGGCTTCGGCGAGAAACATGCGGTTCTTGTGCTTCTTGTCGAGTTCCGCGCGCATGCGCTTCAGGACGGCATGGGTTTCCGGCAGGTTCTCGTTGTTGGTTCCTTCGCGTTCGCAGAGATAAGGGATGGCATCGAGTCGCATCCCGTCTACGCCGGCATCGCACCAGAAACGCATCGTGTTGACTACGGCTTTGAGCACTTGCGCATTGTCGAAATTGAGGTCGGGCTGATGACCGAAAAAGCGGTGCCAATAATAGGCGCCGGCTTCGGGATCCCAGGTCCAGTTCGATTTTTCCGTGTCGGTGAAGATGATGCGCGTGCCCTCAAATTTCTTATCGGTATCGCTCCACACGTACCAATCGCGGTAGTGCGATCTCGCCTTCGCCCGTCGCGCGCGCTGAAACCAAGGATGCTGGTCGGAGGTATGATTGACAACGAGCTCGGTGATCACCCGCATCCCGCGGTTGTGCGCCTGCCGCACAAATCCGCGAAAATCTTTCATCGTTCCATAGGACGGATGAATGTCGCGATAGTTTGCTATGTCGTACCCGTCGTCGCGGAGCGGCGAAGGGTAAAAGGGGAGCAACCAGATGGCCGTAATCCCTAAATCCTGCAGATAGTCGAGGCGAGCCGTGAGACCTCGAAAATCTCCAATTCCGTCGTCGTTGCTATCGAAAAACGCCTTCACATGCGCTTCGTAGGTGACCACGTCCTTGAACCAATGAGGATCGTTCGAAAGGCTGTCGGGCTTAGGCATTTGTCGTATGCTTCTCGGAGGGCCCCGGCGCCGTGATGCGGAAAATGGCGGTGGGATTCGCGCGAGGATCGAGACGAATCCGCTGTCTGGCGCCACGCCAAACGTAGCGCTCTCCGCCGATCAGCTCCTCAGCTTCGAATGAGCCGTCACGATCGATCCTCATCTCGGAGAGCGGAAATTCGATCGTCGCTTCGTGGGTTTCGAACGGGTCAAGATTTACAGCGACGAAAACCATGCTCGCACGGTCGGCCGTCATCTTTCCGTAGAACAGCACCGAGTCGGAGTCCGCGGGATAAAAGCGTAGATTCAAGAATTCGCGGAGGGCCGGATTGCTTTGCCGCGCGCCATTCACGCGAGCGATGAATTCCTTGATATTGCCCTCACGGTTCCAATCCCAAACCTTAAATTGGTACTTCTCCGAATCGGCATATTCTTCGCTGTTGGGTAGTGCCTTCGCTTCGCACAGTTCAAATCCGTTGTAGATGCCGTACACGCTCGACAATGTGGCGGCGAGTACGAGCCGCATCTGAAAAGCGGCGCGGCCTCCCCGCTGCAAAATAGGCGGCAAAATGTCGGGCGTGTTGGTGAAGAAGTTCGGCCGGAGATACTCCCGGCATTCAGATTGCGTGAGCTCGGTGAGGTAGTCGATGAATTCCTGCTTGAAATTTCGCCAGGTGAAGTAGGAATAGGATTGTGTGAAACCGGCCTTGGCGAGGACCTTCAGCATCTTCGGCCGAGTGAAGGCCTCTGAAAGGAAAATTACGTCGGGATGCTGGGTTTGTACTTCGCGAATCAACCATTCCCAGAATGGCACCGGCTTGGTGTGCGGATTGTCGACGCGGAAGATCTTAACGCCGTGGCCGACCCAGAACAGAATTACATCCTTGAGTGCGTTCCATAGGGCCTCGCGATGAGGTCCATAAAAGTTGACGTTAACGATGTCCTGATACTTCTTCGGCGGATTCTCGGCGTGCTTGATCGTCCCATCCGGACGAAAAGTGAACCACTCCGGGTGCTCCTTGATCCACGGATGGTCCGGCGCGCATTGAATGGCGAAGTCGAGGGCGAGCTCGAGACCGTTTTCGTGCGCTGCCGTGTTCAGCCGGTTGAAATCGGCGAATGTTCCCAATTCGGTGTGGATCGAATCGTGGCCCCCTTCGGCAGAGCCGATCGCGTAAGGGCTGCCCGGCTCGCCGGGCTTGGCAGCCACGGCATTGTTCCTCCCCTTGCGATTTATCGTGCCGATCGGATGGATTGGCACTAAGTAAAGCACGTCGAATCCCATGTTTCGAATTTCTGGCAGGCGCCGCATACAGTCTTCGAAGCTGGCGCTTCGCTCCGGAATGGTTCCCTGTGATCGGGGAAACATCTCGTACCACGCGGAAAATCCGGCTGCCTCACGGTCTACGTAGACCTCGAGCTTCCGATGATAGCGGGTCACATCCCCGCGGGGATTGCTTCGCACCATCAAGGTCGACATGTCTTCAGAAAGCAGCAACGCCGCGCGTTCCATGTCGCTGTCCGCTTTCTTGAGCGCGGTAGCGATTTGCTTCAGCGATGCGGAAGTCTTTGCGCCTGCGGCTTCTGCCGCCACGCGCACCAGCGCTTCCGCTTCGCGAAGTTCCAAACTGATGGTTTGTCCGGAGTCGCGCTTCTTGACGGTATCTCGCTTCCATGATTCAAAGCTGTTGGTCCATGCTTCGACCGTGTAGGTGTGCCGTCCTATCTGCGTGGCGCGGAAGCTTCCGCGCCAACGATCATTGTCGATGTGCGTCATCGGCGCAGCGTGAGTTTGTCCGGATGGCGTCTCGTAGCGAACAACGGCGTCGATAACGTCGTGGCCGTCGCGAAAAATGTCGGCCCATACGTCGAATACGCCGCCGACGATGCGCTTCACGGGATAGCGGCCGCAATCGAGTTCCGGATGGACATTCTCGATGACGATGCGGCCTCGGGAATCTCCGGTGGTCGCGCGCTGCGTCGCCGACGTTGTCGTGCCCGTCCTGGCGGGCGAATCGTCCGAGTTGTCGGCGTCGCTTGACATTGAAGTCAAGGGATTTCCTGAAATGATTGCGCGCGCTACTTGGCGCCGATCACGATTAACGCGATAACCGGGCGCTTGGTTCCGGAAGCGAACTCGACTAGGTCGCGTGAGGTCGCGGAACCGCAGCGACCACTGGTCGTTGATTTCCGGGGAGGAATGTGCCGGGTACCGGCATTATTATATCACGCTTGCATCGTGGCGGGGAGTGCGTTTGATACAGTGGCGGCAATTTTGACACCCAATCCCTCGGCGGCCGTCTACGTTGATATGGGACCGTCAGCGTCAACATAGTGAATGCGATTGAATTGTGAGCGCAGGAGCGGCGGCTGGAAGTGCCCGGCTCCGCCGTAAGGGCATAGCGGTCGATAGGCTACAAACCTTGCAGGATACGCGTAGCTAATTCGAGCTCAGTGGCCGAAAGAGCGTTCTCAGAGGCGAGAGGGGTGATGAACGAGTTAGGATATTTCGTTTCCCGGACGCGCATAGCCTACTTTTGCATGGAAATCGCGCTACGCCCTGAAATGCATACCTACTCGGGTGGTTTGGGCATTTTGGCCGGCGACACGGTCAGGTCCTGCTCCGACCTTGGGTTGCCGGTCGTCTTCGTCACCTTGGTCAGCAAGCAAGGTTATTTCCGGCAGGAAATCGACCCCGAGGGGCGGCAATTAGAGCACCCCGACACGTGGGACCCCGCGACCTGGGCGCGGCCGCTGCCGGCCATGGTCGGCGTGGACATCGAAGACCGGTGCGTTTGGATCCGTCCTTGGCTTTATATTCACGCCGGTCCACTGGGTGAGCAAATCCCGGTACTGCTCTTGGACACCGACCTCGACCAAAACGCTCCGCAAGATCGCGAGCTCACGAATTGCCTGTACGGCGGTGACGAGGTCTATCGTCTAAAGCAAGAAGTCATTCTGGGCATCGGGGGCGTGCGCATTCTCGACGCACTGGGTTTCATTCTCCACACCTATCACCTTAATGAGGGCCATGCCGCGCTGCTGACTATTGAACTGATGCGCCGCTTTCGACGCGCGGGGGCTAGTCCAGTCGGTGACCAAAACGGCTTGGTCTTTGCCAGCGTACGTGATCTTTGCATTTTTACGACACATACGCCCGTCGATGCTGGTCATGATCGGTTTGGCTACGACCTGTTCCAGAGCATCGCCGGCAAGATCATTTCGGTCGACGATCTTCGTATGTTTGCTGGCTCGGATCGGCTCGACATGACGCGACTGGCGTTGAATCTTTGTGGCTATGTGAATGGTGTTGCGCGGCGTCACGCCGAAACGGCGCGGGTGATGTTCCCGGGTTATGACATCCAGGCGATCACCAACGGTATACACTCCGAAACTTGGGTGCATCCCCGGTTCAGCGAGCTCTTTGAGACAAATTTCCCGCGCTGGTGGCACGATCCCGAGATGCTGGTTCGCGCAGACCAGCTTTCGGATGATGCGATCTGGTCGTCGCACTTGGCCGGGAAGACAGATCTCTGCGATCTCGTCCGCGATACGACGGGCACGATATTCGATCCGGAGTTGCCGATCATCGGCTTTGCACGGCGTATGACGGGCTATAAGCGCCCCAACCTGTTGTTCACCGATAAGGAGCGCCTCTTGTCCATTGCGGCGCGTCATCCGTTTCAAATCGTTCTTGCCGGAAAAGCGCATCCGCGCGACGTCGGCGGCAAGGAAATGATCCGTGAGATTCACCGCGTCAGCGCCGAACTCTCCGACCGCATCCCGATTGCGTTCATTCCAAATTACACCATGGCGACGGCCAAAGCGCTGATCGCAGGTGCCGATGTCTGGCTCAACACGCCACAGCCACCGCTCGAAGCCTCGGGGACAAGCGGAATGAAAGCTGCCCTGAACGGCGTGCTCAATCTGAGCACGCTTGACGGCTGGTGGATTGAGGGTTGCATTGACGGCGTGACCGGCTGGTCGATCGATGCGCAAGGAAAAAGCGAGAGCGATGCGGAAGCATTATATCGCAAGATCGAGGATGTGGTGTTACCGCTCTTCTACGATGATCGCGCGCGCTGGATCTGGATGATGAAACAGGCGATCAGCAAGCTAGCCTCATATTTCAACAGTCAAAGAATGATGCGTCGATACGCATCCGAAGCCTACATTCGATAGCGTGTTTGTCCTGATAACAGTCCTTGTGCGCACACACAATGAATGATTCGGAAATCTCATCGAAGGCAATTCGGGAACGGAGCCGACCAGCTCCATCGAGCGCGCAAAGCCGCGCTGATGATCCTTTATTCACCTTTGGCCGCTGCGATCGGGATGACTGCATTCTCGGTTCTTGGGCATTTGGCGGCAATTGACACGCGGTGGCCGGTCTCCAACTATGACAATGGATTGCGTCGTGCCGAATCACCCACTTGCCGAATTCGTTTGCCGGGAATCCGACTTTGCCGATCCGCGGTCGCATCGTTGCTTGTCACCGCACCGCGCCGTCGCGCTTCCGTTCGAAGAAAAGCGGAATGCGTCGTGATATACTCCGCGTCCTCGTTAGTTTGGCGAGCCTCAATGATCGAACGAGACGATTTGAGGAGTTCAGCAATGAAAGCAAGAGATGTTATGCGGCGGAATGCCGTGACGGTTATGCCTCCGGTCTGCGTGTGGCGTGGAGTAGATTATCGCCAAACATGTTTGACCACTGCTCTGGGGTAAGCGTCATCCGCCTCTCCAAATAGGCTGAGGGAACTCCTGTCGTGAGTGACTGGGTTGCCGACAAGACGGCGGGACGTGACATTATCGCGCCGGACCAGCGAAGAATGGACGGGAACTCGGTTAGCTTCATATCGAAGTTTCCAATATTCTGAACCCAAGGCCAGCAGGCGATATCAGCGATCGAATACTCTTCGGCGAGATACTCCGCTTCGCCTAGCCTGCCGTCGAGGACGTTCAACAGACGCCGCGCCTCGCGCGTGTATCTGGCGATGCCATAGGCTTGCCCCTCCGGCGCGTATCGCACGAAATGGGCCGCCTGTCCGATCATTGGCCCCAGCCCAGCAACCTGCCAATTTAGCCACTGCAGCGCGATGAACTGCCGGCGAAATTCGGACGGAAGGAGCCTGCCCGATTTCCTCGCCAAATACATCAAGATGGCCCCGGATTCGAATACCGGAAACGGGCCCGCTTGATCCTCCGGCTCAAGATCGATGATGGCCGGCAATTTGTGATTGGGATTGATTTTCTTGAACTGCGCTTTGAGATGCTCGCCGGCAAACATATCGTAGTTGATGATTCTGTACTGTAGTTGGACCTCCTCCAGCATGATCGCGATCTTTAGTCCATTCGGCGTGCGCACATAGTGGAGATCGATCATTACTGCCTCTCCCCATGCCCTTCGATCATGCCATTCAACCGATCGCCGGAAATTCGATCCTGACTGCGCACGCCGCCAATGACGAACCGTGCGCTCGACTTGATCCCACTGCGCGGCCGCCTCCGCTGGATATAGCCGCACCGCACTCTCGCCGGCACCGACCGTGGGCAGCGTAGGTGAAACACACTACTGGGTAGGTGGGTATTTCATGCTCAGAATGCGAGAACAAATCCGCCTCTCGTCGCTAGTCTTCAATTCGCCGACCCGCCTGGCTCTGCCGCAAGCATCTTATCTATCGCTTCGAATATCTTCAGCCAAACTCGCGCGCCTTGAAGATCGCCAAGCTCGTGCAACTCGTCGGCCATTCTGGCGGCGAAGTAGGCGGCTCCTTTACCATGCCGCTCGATCGTTAGCTTGGCCGTTGTGACGATTTCTCGATCGGAAACACTCACGGGAGCGTCGCCAATGCAGAGAAATAGGCGCCGCACTCATTGTTGTACAAACGATTCCTTTGCCTCGGACAATCTGACGAAATGTGCCTCTTCAGATCCGGTAACGGGAAGTCGCGGCCGTGGATGGCCTCAAGCGAAGCCTTCCTAAAGCGACCGCGAAGTTCACACTTGCGGCACGCGATCTCGACCAAGTCCATCGGATAGTCGGAAAGTCTGACGGTTCTGGGCGACATGCGGCGATCATTGGCAACGCCCGGCGCGCAAGTCATGCCGCAGTTGGGGTATGCAGAACCTGCAGCTTCACTAGACAAATTTAAGCCGCCGAGGCCTCGATCGGCATTGACATTAATCAACACCGCCCCAGCGGGTTTTGGTCGTGTCCGTCGATGCTTGCTCCTTTGATGAAGATCGCCCGTTGAGGCTGCTACATCGACCAAAAAGACCAGTGCGCGCGTTTCGCTCTTGCGTCCGATATCGTACAAAGCTCGGAATTGACTTCTTGTTCCTTTGACGTTCTGAGTTATGGAGGGCGATTTAGAGTCAGAGTCTGGGCCTCAATCAAGGAGCGCAGCCAATACTCTCGCGTGTTCGGCGGCGCGCACAAGATTGAACTGGGTAAATGCTTGCGCATTGAAGTAAAGAAGCGCCAATGCCGCGTCAGACAGCCAAGATCGTTCAGATTCCGAAAGCGCCGGCGGACTGCGATCGACTGCTTCCGGACTCCGAAGAGCACCTCAAATCAGTAATTGCGAAGCTGGAGCGTGAGAACATGCAACTGCGGCGCCTGATCCGGTTCACAGCTCTCGCCATGAAGGGGCAGGTCCCGAAAGCTTTTGCGCGCCATTCGATTTCGGCTGTGCGGCGAAGAGGTCACGGCAACCGGGGCGGAAGCGCCCGGCGGGGTCGATGACCATGACGCATGACGGATTGCTCTGGCCGTGACGCTGCAGCGGTTGGCAGACATCTCCGTGAAGCTCGGGTGGATTGCGCTTCGCCGGCGGCTATTCCGCCGCTAGCAGCGTCACAAGCTCGCGCACCTGCTTGCGGACCGCCGGATTCCTTATTCGATTGTATGCGGCGAGAAATTCACGCGCTTTGCGAGTCGACCGTTTCTCGGTGAAGTCCGCCAATATAGCCCGGTCGCGTCTTCCATAAGTGTCCTCTGGGGGCGGCGGCAATTCGCCAAGAAAAGCCCATGGCGGGGTATCGAGAACACGCGATAACGCGAATAGAGCGCCGATCGTGAGGCCGGTTCCGCTCGTTTCGAGAACCTGGATACGACGGGCTGTGAGCTTCAGGGCGGTGGCGAGCTTGGCGCGGCTCCATCGCAGTGTGTTTCGGCGGCGGCGTATGCGTTCCCCGATCCGACGTTTGATTTCACTTGGCGACGGTAAATCCGGCGACGCGCATGCCAATGTGGCCGCTGAACGGACGGCAACGTCGCTGGATTCCGCAATACAACAGTCGCGCTTCCGGATTCCGCGCGGCACATTTTTCTCGGCTCTTCGCACTGCCTTGAAGATCGCGACCTTGCTGACATGAAATCTCTCGGCAAGTTGGGAAAGAGACGCTCCGCGCAGATGCAGCCGGCGAATTTCATTCTCCTTGCCGCACAGGGGACGTCTGTGAGGGTCGAGTACCCATTTGCCGGTACGATGCAAGAGAGAATAGACGTAGTGGACCGAACACCGCATTCTATCGGCGGTCTGCTTGACGCTCTTCGTCGCTTCGTACCACCGAAGGACTGATCGAGCGCGCTCCGATAGGGGTCTGGTCGCCTGCATCCTTGCGTCACCAGAGGTGGAGTCCGGTCCGCATCAATGGGCAGCGGAGGAGCCGGCCCACGGTTCGCTCGTCTCAGTCATCGCGATTCGATCGCCGGAAAAGAAGTCGACGCCGACGGCCACCGCGCAGGGTCGAGAAAACGGATAGAGCGAGAACGGAAGCTCCGCAACGCGAAAGACTTGCTCGATGGCCTGCCTAACGTCGAGCGAAGCCGTCGAATCGATCTGAATTTCGCCGGGACGCCGGATGCCGATACGCGGATGCGAGAATGCGTCCTCCACCGAGAAGCCAAAGTCGATCAAGAACGAGATCAATTGAACGATCGTCGGCAAAATGTGCCGATCGCCCGATACGCCGAGCGCCAGCCAGGGCCTGTCGCCCGATACCCCGAGCATGGGAAGAAGGTGGTTCGTCGTTCTCACTGCGCCGCGCGACGGATCGGTATCGCTCGGCCGGTCGCGCGTCGCCGGGGCCGCATTGTTCACGAGAATTCCCGTTTCGGGCAGCACGATCTTCGATCCGAAGGTCGAACCGAGGCTCTGAGAGAGAGAGGCCATGTTGCCTTCGCCGTCGATGACCGAGACGTGCGAGCTCCATCCATCGGGAATCTCCGCACCGACGTTCGAGTACTCCGCATGCGCAGCGGAGAACAGATGAGCATATTTGAGGAAGGTGGAGCGATCGACGGTGGATTTCCATTCCTGCGAGCCGCCGATGATCTCGCGGAACATCTTGCCGATGGCGGCGTGCGGCGGCATCAGAAACCGCTTTCCCCCGCGCATGACCACGGCGGGTTCGAGCAATTGCGCGCGATAGGCATGGAGATCGGCCTTGTCGATCAGCGCCCCGCCCTCCACGGCATCGCTTGCGAAGGCGTGCGCGATCGATCCCTCGTAGAAATCGCGCCCGCCGCGTTCCGCCAGCGCCTTGAGAGTCGCCGTCAAGGCAGGGTTTCGCAAGCGAAAGCGATTGATTCCGGTGATGGAGGAGGGGTAGCCCAACGGTAGAAACCAGTTTCGCGACGCGGGAAACCGCGAAAGCTCGTTTGCGGCCGATCCGATCGTGAGAAGCCCGTACCAATCGAGCTCCAGCCCTTCCTCGCAGAGCTCGATCGCGGGCGCCAAGAGCTCAGTCCACGGTTTCGTCGCGAACACATGAGCGGTCCAAAGCCCTTCGGCCAGTCCCGGCACGGCGATCGACCGATACGCGTGTTCGTCATGCGCCGCGTCTGCATCCTCCTTTAGCGCGAACGCGCCGGGCCAATCCGACTCGGCGTTCGGTGTCCGTCGCGGCGGCGCGCCGGCGAAGTCGACGACTTGGCCCCGGCATTTGCGCGCATCCCAGACCGTCATGCATCCATTGCTGCCGAGCCCGCTCGTCCAGGGCTCGAGTATGGACAGGGCAAACGCAGCGGCGATGGCGGCGTCTATCGCGTTTCCGCCGCTGGAAAGTATGCGCGCGCCGATGTCGGCCGCTGCCTGATTTTTCGCAGCGACAGCGCCGCGCTTGCTCCGCACCGGCTCTTTCAGAATGCGAAGCTGCCTGCTGAGATTCTGTGACATTCCCCCGATGCCGGATGAGACAGTCACACTATGTGTCCCATAACGACGCGCAATACTCCTTTTGGGTGAGGTTTTGGTCCGGATCGATCATTTCGACGCGGCGCGCGGGCTGCGAAGTCCCGAGGTGTGCATCGAAGCCACGTGTCCTGCCGTCCGGCCGAGCGCTTCAAGCAGAGTTCGACATCGCCTGAGTTTACAAGGCGTAGCCAATGCCGCCGGAACCCTTTTGTCTTGCCGTTCGTGCCGCGTGCAGCGTGGCGCAATGCCATCTTGAATGCCGCTACCTCGTATTGGGTATTGCGAACGCGACGAAGGCTGCTAGCACGGCCAACCAAAAGAAAAGTGCGGGGATACGTGATGCGCGATGGGGATGGGGTGTCGATTGCTCGCTGGCATCTCAAAGACGCTGGTCGGGCGTTGACACGCTGGGGCGCGATGGTGATCGCTGTTACAGGAGCCGGGATCCTGGCGGCGTGCGTCGAACGCGAAGGAATGTCCGAACACCCACCGTGGCTAAGCTGGGCCCTGGCGCCTTTGTTGCCGGAAAGCTCATCGGGTCGCGACCTGCAGGGCACGGAGGAGCCGCCACCGCAGATCGAGACGGCCAGCGGTCAAGCCGCGCCGGTCACGACGGCGGGCGACGCGCTCCCGAATCCGGGCTTCGTGCTCATCGGGCCTGCGGCCCCGCCTGCCGGAGAGCAGGATCCCGCCGTCGCCGTCGAAGCGACGCGGGAAGTTCAAACGTGGCTTCTGCAAATGGTCTCGCGCGGAGTCATGCGGGAAATATTCGTCGATCCTTCAAAGGCGCACGCCGATCCTGTCGGCCACTACTTCGTTCAAATCGGCTCGCACCAGGATATTCGCCTCGCCGAGCGGCAGCTTGCAGCCGCCCGTGGCCGCTTCGAGGCGGTGTTGGGCGGCGCACAGACGCGTATTCAACCCGTCGATCTTGCGGCGCGGGGGCGCTTTTACCGTGCGCACATCGGGCCGTTCACTTCGGCCGCCGGCGCCCGCGCCATCTGCGACACGCTCATGCAGCAAAAGCAGGATTGCATCGCGGTGGCGGAGCGCCAGGCGCCGCAGGCGGGCCCAACGGTTCAGCCCGCGCGCGCGACCACAGCCGCACGGGAAGGCCGGAGCAGGGTCGATCTGGCGGAGGCGGGCCGCGGCGATTCAAGCCTGTATGCCGAGAAGCCAAGCGCTCGCGACCCCGACCCCGAGCAACGCGCGGACGCCTTACCCCTGTTCACCGCTCCCGGCTTGGCGGGCGTGCCGGACTAGAGGCGCACCCAGCATGGCGGGCGCGATCGGCGCCCCCGCAATCCTAATCCGCCGAGAGACCGCCGGGCCGCTTGAACGGCCATGCACCTTGCGGCAGGCGCGGCGCGCTTTCCCCGGAAGCCGTCGACTTCGCTATTTTGCCACGCGCGACCGACACCAGCAGCTTCATCAGCTCCGATTGGCGGGTGGTGTAGGTCTTCTCGAAAATGTGCTTCACATGCGTGCGCGCGGTCTGGGGGCTGATGTTGAGCCGGAGCGCCAGGCTGAAGATGTTCTCGCCGGCCAGCAGCGCGGCGCAGACCCGGGCCTCCGACGCCGTCAGGTGAAACGCGGCGCGCAGGGCCGTCTCTTCCACTTCGATCTCGGTATCGGCGCTGCGGCACACGACGACGTAGCCGCTTCGCGTCTGCGCATCGGCTTCGTTGCCGAACGTATAGGGCCGGATCTCGACGAAGATCGGCCGGCGCCCGTCGCCGACGTCGCGCTGGATGACGCAAGAGCGCGGCACCGGCTTCTGGGCCAGCACTTCGACGAGAGGGCGCGGCAGGCGCGCGGCGACGGGCGGGCGCCCGCTCGACGAGCCCGAAGGAGCCCATCGCTTCGGCGCAGCGCCTTCGCGCGGGCCGTTGAACAGCACGTGGCACGTTTCGTTCATGTAGCGAATCGTCGACGGCAGCTCGACGAGGGCCACGCCGGCGGCCAATTCCTCGATCGCCGTCTCGAAGCCGAGTTCCACGAAGCGCCGGGTCCCCACCGCGCCGTTCACCTCGATTGCCTGGCGCGCGTGCAATGCGTAGAGGCGGCAGATGGCCAAGGCGGCGTCGTCATACTCCTCCGCATGCGAACGACGCGAGAGCATGACGTGAATGACATTGGCCCCGCGCACCCGGATCACGAGGTGCGCGGTGTTGCGGATGACCTGCCCATACATGAAGAGCTGGAAAAAGCTGGTTTGCGCCAGCGCCTCGTTGGGAACGATGTCGCTGCCGCGCCAGACGAGGCCTTCGGCCTGAAAGTAGGATGATCGCGCGAGCCAGGGATTCTCCGCGGCGTAGATGTCGCGGTAGGTGTCGATGAAGTTGGGTTCGACGTTGAAACTCGCGATGATCGCGCCGCGCCGTTCCTCGAAATTGTAGTGCGCGACAAAGGCTTTGTCGCTGCGGGTCATGGCGGATAAGAGCTCCAGCGGCCGCGAGGCCGGTAGAACTTCCGAGGCGGCCCCGTAGATGGCCGCAATCAGCTCATCCCTCGCGTTCGCTTCGTCTTGCTGCACGTTGCTTCCTCGTGAGGCGAGGACGCACTGCCACGGCACGGTTTAAGCGCCGCATCAATGCACCACGCCACGCTGCGATTTGAAGCCGGCACGCCCGCGCCGGCTACAGTGTCGAGTCTCACACGAAGAGCCCCAGAACCTCCGCGTCGCTCCTGATGCTGTGTCACGAAACAGTACCACACATCTACGCGGCTTCACCGGCGCGTTAGCCCCCTTTTTGGTGACGCGCTTTCGACGGCGGGGAATAGCCCAATACGGTCGAGCGGCATCAT
>JAWXBP010000473.1 GCA_034440135.1 Planctomycetia bacterium | reverse complement strand
CTGGCCCGCTCGGCCCGCCTGGCCCTCGTCCTCGACTACGGCCCATTCGTTTCTTTGCCATGCCTCACCTGGAACTCAAATCACACAGAACGATCCCGCGCGGGATCGCCGGGAACACGTCAAACATTTCATGGAGCGAATTGCGCACCTGCCGCGCGCGAAATCACTGCGCACCGCGCAGGGATGCGAAACGCGGATTCGCCGCCTCCTCGAGAGACGGTCACCAAACCGTGCGACTATGCACATAGCCGCACGGAAGCGCGAAAACACTGCCCAACTCGTCGTGGAAACGCATCCGCGTCAAGGCGTACTGGCTGAATGGGCGCGCAATCCAATGGATTGCCAAGCATTGACCAGGACTCAGTCGCAATTCCTGGAGCCACTTCCGTGCCACTCCGGAACGCGTCGCTAGCGAACGTCCTCCACAAGTGCGCATCCGCCGAGCGCAAGGCCGCGGATGGCAAACATTATGAACCGAGCGGCCAAAACCGCGCGTCGCCGGCCAAGGAGGTTAGGGTACAAAAACCAGCCAGGCCGCACCACTTTCGCTTCAAGCGACCGTGGCGAACTACGCGTCACTTCCGGCCAATGCTACTGCGCACGACGCAGCCAAAATAGGGCCTGCCGTGCCCAGAAAAACCCGACAACTGAAGCCGCTTCGCTTCGGTTAACTTCCCCGACTGCGGGTCTCACCCAAGCGGGAAAAAGAAGCGTTGCAGTGCCCCGAAACAAAACGCTTTCAGGGCGAATCCGACCGGGTTCGACGAATCTCCCGGTCACAGATCCGAAACGGCCAACGCCGTCAGGTAGAACTCAAGCTATCGAGAATCTTAATCTTCCTAACCCCGGTGTCAAGCGCAACGCGCACGGTTTTTCCGAACTCGTAAAGCCGGAAGCCCGCAACCCCCGCAACTTCCGCGTTCGTGGCAGAACGGCGAATTTTGACACAATCCCTACACGTGGGCGGCCGATAAGAACTTTTAAGGCTCGCCGCGCCGGCGGGTCGCGCAGATTGCTTCCCGCAAGCAGGATGGCACGGCCATGCGCCAGTTTCACCAAGTCACTGTTTTTGCCGTCGTTATTGTCGCCTCCGTGGCTCATGCGCAAGCCGAGGAAGGCTGGCGTTGGGCGCGGAACCTGGAAGAGGCCCGCACCCTGGCCGCCGAGTCCAACCGACTCGTGCTGGTGCATTTTGGCGGGAACGATTGCGTGCACTGCGAACGCCTCGAAAAGCAGGTCTTTTCGCAACCGAACTTTGGCCAGTCGCTCGCCTCGAAATATGTCGGCGTTAAGATCAACGCCAGCCTGTATCCGGCGACTGCACGCAAGTTCCGCGTCGAATCCTGGCCCACGGACGTGATCATCACGCCGGACGGTGAAGTCGTCGACCGACTCATCAGTCCGCAAACGATGGCCGGCTACACCGCGACCATGGCGCAAATCGCTTCGGACTTCGGTCATCAAACGGCCGTGGCCGCGGCGCCTCAGCAGCGCCCTGTGGTCTCCTATGGCGAGGTGCGCTCCACCGCTCCTGTGCAACAACCGACGGCGCCCGTCACGCCCGTGGCTCAACAATCACCGCCACAGCGTTACACGTCTCCAGTCGCGCCGCCCGTCACGGCCAACGTAGCGCCGCCACAGGCGGAGGATCGCTATGCCGACTACTACAATCGCCCGCCGCAAGAGCAAGCGCCGTCCGCCGTGCAGCCGGATCGCTATAGCAACTATCAAGTAGAAACAGCCGTGCCGACAGCGCCTGCCGCTCCGGCAATGAATGACCGTTACGCGGATCGCTACGCCTCGCAGCAAGCGACCGCCGTCGCACCGCAGATGACGCCCAACTACGCACCGCTGCAACAACAGGTCATGGCCCCGTCGGCACAAACGATGGGCCCGTCCGCCGCGGCGATGGCACCTGGTGCTGTGGCGGCCAACCCCTACGTTCAAGGGCCATCGGCAGCGCCGCCGGCACGCGGCGGCATCACGCAAGATCAACTGCCGCCCGGCGCCGCGCCGTTAGCGATGGACGGCCATTGCCCGGTTACGCTCATCGAACAGCAACGCTGGGTACTGGGCGACGTCCGCTGGGGTGTCTCGCACGAAGGTCGCACGTACCTATTTACCAGCGCCGCGGAGCGCGACAAGTTTTGGCAGCAACCCAATCGCTTCAGCCCGGTAATGGCCGGGAACGACCCGGTGCTCGCCACGGACCACGGCCAGATGCTGGCCGGCCGCCGTGAACACGGCCTCTTCGTGAACGGCCGCATTTACCTCTTCGTCAGCGAAGAATCGCTGGCCCAATTCGAACGCAACCGCGAACGCTACGTGCAAAGCGTGAATCGCACGCTGCGGTAAGAGGCGGAAGTTCGAATGCCTAAACCCGAATGGCGAATGCGCGATATCCTGTAGGCAAGGACTGTTGTGCCACGGTCGGGAGACCGTGCTACAACGACGCTGCTTTCCCTTTCCAATCATTGCATATGCGTCGATTGATTGCCCGAGCGCTGTTTTATCCGACGTTGGGCTGGAACCTGTTGCTCAACCGGCTGACGGCGACCCGGCGGTGGTGGGATCGCGTCGATGGGAACGTGATCCTCGGTGCGCTGCCATTCGCCAAGGATGTGCAACCGCTCTACGACGCCGGCGTGCGGGCCGTGGTGAACACGTGCGAGGAGTACGCCGGGCCGGTCGAGGAATACGCGCGGTTGGGCATCGAGCAAATGCGGATGCCGACGACGGATTTCACGCCGCCGCGTTTGACGGACGTCCGCCGCGCTGTGGCGTTTATCGCCTCGAAGGCCGATCGCGGTGAAACGGTCTACGTTCACTGCAAGGCTGGCCGCGCGCGGAGCGCAACGGTCGTGGCCTGCTGGTTGATGTACCGGTATCGCATCAGTGCGAACGAAGCGGTGACACGGCTAAGACAAGTCCGGCCCCACATCGTGAAAGAACTGGAACGCCGCACGGTCGTGCGAGACTTTGAGCGCGAAGTCTGAAGTGCGATTCCTGCGCTACTTCAATTGCTCGTTCCAAGCGGCGGTCGCGTATTTTTCCTGCGCGAGCTGTTTCGCGACAGCCAGTGGCGGGTCTGGATATGTCACATCAGCGGCCCAGGTCACGGCCAGCGCGGCGCGAAGTGCGGCGCCCTTCAGCGGAAGATTGGCGACAAATTCGCCGTGCGACCGCGCAGCTCGATAGTCCGGCATGCGCGGCGGCATGATCAGGTATCGACTAATCGTTTCAAGCGGGAAGTCGTAGAGCAGCGTCCCGTGATAAAGCAGATTCCGGCGGCGCTGACGCAGGCTGTTGCCGGAGATTTTCTTGTCGCCAATCACCAGGTCGCTCGTTCCGCGGCACTTCACGCCTGGAACCAACCGGGCGATCGAAGCGATCATGTGGTCCAGGACGAAGCGATGGGCAAACGAAACGTCGCGCAGTTCCGGACGCGATTCGATGCTCAAGACCAGGCTGTACATCAGGCAGCCAGGCCCGGCGACGATCGCCGCTCCGCCGCTGGTGCGACGCACGACAGGCACGCCGTCCGCCTGGCAGTTAGCGAGGCTCACCTCGGCCGACAACCGGGACGAACGCCCTACGACCACGGCCAACGACGTCGGCTCCCACCAGCGCAGGCACTCGATAGGCGTCGGATTGGCTTCGGCCGCTTCGAGCAGCGCCTCGTCGAGCGCCAGGTCTTCGGCGACCGTCGGCATGGTGTGATCGAGTAAGTACACGCCAGATTCTATGCCATGAGTTCACGGGCGGAACGAAGGTATGATAGCCGGAGGGATTGGTTCCGTTAAACCGGCGAAGACTCAGCCAACAGGTCGACCATGCGCGGGTCGCTATTCTGCGGAGGAATGCTCTTGGCAGCCGCCGCGGCGCTGGCCTGGCTGGGGGCCGCCGATGCGCGGATCGCTGCTTTGCTCCGGAACACGCTGCAGCTTTCCGGCGGCGTGGCGCTCGTGGCGTTGCCGGTCGGCGTGGCGCTCGGTTGGCTCGTGGCGCGGACTGACCTACCGGGACGTCGCACGACTTTCGCGCTGCTCGCCGCGCTCCTGTTCTTGCCCCTCTATGTCCAGGCGGCGGCCTGGGACGCCGGCTTCGGCCTGCAAGGCTCGTTGACCCGGCAATTCCTGGGAGGCGAAGTCTGGCTCAACGGCATGCCGGCCGTGATCTGGATTCATGCCCTCGCGGCGATGCCCTGGGCGGCGCTGTGCGTGGCGCTCGGCGTGAGCGGCGTCGAGCGTGAATTGGAGGAACAGGCGCTGCTCGAAATGCCCGCCTGGCAGGTGGCGCTGCGCGTGTCGCTGCGAAGGGCGGCGCCGGCGATCGGGTTGGCGCTCGTGGGAATCGTGTTGACTACGGCCACTGAGACAACGGTAACCGATTTATTTCGCGTGCGGACGTTTGCCGAGGAACTGTTCACGATGCAACAGCTCGGCGATGATCGCGGGCTTCGCACGGTCGTCCTTGCGAGCCTCGTGGCGATCACCTGGCTCGTCATGTTGGCGCTTGTCATCGGCGCGGCACTGGCGACGGTTGTGCGCGCTCGGCGACCCAACTCATCACGCGTGTTTTCACTGGGACGCTTTCGATGGCCCAGTTGGCTCGTCGTTACCGTCGTCTTGCTATTCGCGGTCGGCGCGCCAGTCGCATGCCTGGCATTCAAAGCAGGACTCATCGTCGAAATGCAAGGCGCTATGCGTGTGCGCCACTGGTCGGCCACGGGCGCCGCGGTGACCACATGGCGCAGCGTCTACCGCTTCCGCGAGGAACTCGGCTGGTCGTGCGCGGCCGCTACTATCGCGGCCTGCGCCGCCGTGGCGTGCGCCGCGCCTCTCGCATGGATCGCGCGGCGCGGCGGTTGGCGTGGCTGGGCGACGGGCGTCGCCGCCGTGGCGATGTTGGCTACGCCAGGATCCTTGCTGGCGATGGGACTGATTCGTACATTGTCGCAACCAGATGCGAGTGGATTGCTCTGGCTGCGCGATCAACCGTTGAGTTGTCTGGTGCTGGTGCAATGGTGGCGCGCATTTCCCTGGGCGCTCGGAATTCTTTGGTTCGCCTTACGAACCGTGCCCGAGGCTCAACTGGACGTGGCGATGCTAGACGGTCTCGGCGCCTATTCGCGCTTCGGGCGCATCGGACTGGCGCAACATCGCGGAGCACTCGCCGCGGCATGGACTGTTGCGTTCACCATCGCGATCGGTGAACTCCCCGCCAGCGTACTGGTCGCGCCGCCGGGCGTCGTGACGCTACCGATTCAGGTCTTCAATCAGTTGCACTACGGCGCGGAGAAGGAAGTCGCCGGCATTTGCCTGGCAGTCGTGCTGATGCAAACCGGTCTGGTGATGGCCGTGCTCTGGCCGAGGATTCACCACGGAGAACACGGAATGGGGAGGAGAGAAAAGTAGGACGTGAGAAGCACGCCTGTGCGCGGTTGTGGTACGGTCTCCCGACCGTGCCACCCGTCCGACCGAAGGTCTCCAATTCCGCGCGTGTCCAGACGTGCTGTGACACGGTCGGGAGACCGTGCCACAACATGCATCGTGCCACAACATGCATCGCCTGATTCAGTCGAAGCCTTTCTCCCCTCTCCTTTTCGCGTGCTGCGCGTGTTTCGCGGGCAACTCCGAAGGGCGCAGGAACTTTCGCGGGAATGCCTCCAGGTCTTGCGACCGCGCAATCACGCGCATTCGGCATTTCTTGGTGGCATTCGTCACACCGGCAAGGTATAGGAATAAGCGGCGCTCGAGGGGAATTCCCACCGCGCGCCGGGCATTTTCCGCCTGTTGGTTCATCGCGCGCAACCCACGATGTCTCCGCTTCGCACCTTTGCCGTCGTCGCTATTGCATTGACCGTGCTGGCGATTCCAGCGCGACTCGCTGCGCAGCAACCGGACGACGTTGTTGCCGCGCTGGAGCAACTGGAACGGCTGCTACCAACGGACGATGCAGGCTTTCGCGGATTCGATTCCGCGCCGCTCGATCAAGCCGCGCGACAGATTGAAGCGGCCTGCGCCGATTTATCCGAATCGCAGATCGCGCCGGGGCGATCGCCGGTGGCGGCCTGTCAAGTTCTGTTGGAGGCCAAACGGCGCACCGATGCGGCGCTCGACGCGTTGCTCGCGCTGCGCGGCGACTTTGCCGCCTGGCCGGCCGATAGCGCGCGCGATGCTGCACTTAGGGCCTATCTGCGCGCGGTGTCGCGATTGATCGATCTCTCCGGCCGCCTGCGTTACGTGCAATACGACGCCTTTGACGCGGCCGCCGCCGTGGCCTTGGAAGACGCCGCGTGGCAGCGCGATCTCGTGCGCGCCGCGGTCGAATCACGCTCGTTGGCCGCGGCCACGGCGTGGGGCGTGGCACTCGCGCCAGTCGCACCGGGCGTCGATGTTCCCGCGACGCTATCGGCTAACGCCGTGCTGGACTTGTACTCCGCGTTGAATGATGCATCGCTACTCGCGTCGCTCGCGAACTACGCCCGGCAGCGCCGCTTGACGCCGCCGCAACGCCTGCGCGCCGTCGCCGCGATTCACGAACTGGGATTGCCGCAAGATCCGCGTCCGCAAGATGGCAAAGAAGCGTATCAACCGGCGATCCTCGCCGAGGAGTTGAAGCGACTCACGGAATCGATCGACGCCGCGCAACTGAAATCTGAAGAGCGACAACGTCGCGAGCAGATCATCGCCGCGCTGGACGAGCGCATGGCGCACGGAGTCACGGAGCCGAGTTATCGGCACGGCAACGTCGCGGTGCAACCGGGCGATTGGCTGCTGATGCGGAACCCTTCACCGTACAATCATTTCACCAGTCTCTCGCCAGGTCTGTTCACACACGTCGGCGTGATCACCGATGAGATCGGCCCGGACGGCAAACGCCGCATCGTGGTCGTTGATCTGCCCGAGCGCGGCGATCGCATGCCAGCCACGAACTTCGACACGTTTATCCTCCGCACGCTGCACTATGTTGTGCTGCGACATCCGGACCCGGTCGTTGCGGCGCGGATGGCCGACGTTGCGCGCACGCTCATTGACTGCCCGACGGAGTTTGATCTGAACTTCGATACGTCGCGCGTCAACGAGCTTCGCGGGAAAATCACCGCCGGCGTCAAAGTAAAAACCTATTGCGCTGGCTTGCTATTGCTCTGTGCTCAGGAAACATCGCTGCCACGCGAGGCGTTCTTTCCCATCGCCGAAACCGTCGCTCCAGGACACACCGAGCGGAATCTGGCTACGCTGGGCTTGAGCGTGAAGGACGATTTCATTTCGCCCACCGGCCCGTTGTTCTCGCCCTCGCTGATGCTCGTCGCGCGGCGCGAGCCGATGTACGAACCCGGCCGTGAAATCCGCGAAGCCTTGTACGATCATTTCGCCGAGTCGCTGGCCACGAAGACGTTGACCAGCGCCCCCAATGTGCAACAGGCGCTGCGCATCCGTTTGGCGGAAATGGCCCGCGACAACCAACTTCTCGCCGCGGCCTTAGCCCAGGCGAATCAAGTCAGCGCGGACCTCGATCTCGTCGCCGCGGCCAAAGCGGCCGCCGTGGTCGAGTCGCTGGATGAAGTCGCTGACGCTTCCGCCGGTAGTTTTGTCGACGCCCGCGACGCCATCCGCGCGGGCAGCAATCGGGAACTCCGCGCTGCACGAGTGCCGAGAGAGAAGATTCAGGAAATCGACGCGCTCCGCCGCCGCCATCCGCAACTCTCGCGCGCCTGGGAACAAGCGGAACTCTCGCCGCGCGAACTGCGCGAGGCGTTAGTGCGCTACTACATTGAGCGCGGCGCTCAGCAAATCGATGAACGCTTTTTCAGCCGCCGAACGCCGAGCGAATCCGCCAACTGAGTCGACGACGCCCCTCTACCTGGCCACCGCCTGCGCCTTGCGCAGTGCATCGAGCGCGAGCGCCATCCTCGGCATGCCGGCGGGAAACTGCCGCAAATAGCCGCCAAAGGCCTCGATCGTGTCTTCGGCGCGGGTCAGATATTCTCCGTTGGAGCGCGCCGCAGCGAGGGCTATCCAATTCTGCGCGCTCACGGCATTGGTCGACGGCAATACGCCGTCCATCGGATCCTTACTGCGCGCAAACAATTGCTCGTGATCGTGCGACGTGTAGAAGTATCCGCCGCCTTGAGCATCCCAGAACATTTCGTGCTGCTTGATCGCCAAGGCTTCAGCTGCTTGTAGCCAGCGATCCTCACCGGTCGCGCGGTGCAGCGCCAATAACCCTGCGGCCAGGTAGGCGTAGTCATCGGCATAGGCATTGAGTTTGGCTTCGCCGCCCGCATAGACGTGCCATAACCTGCCGTCTTCTTGGCGGAGTCGCATGAGCGCGAAATCGGCCGCCCGCCGTGCGGCGTTCAGGTACTCTTCGTTTTGAAACACCCGACCCGCATCGGCGAGACCCGCGATCATCAACCCATTCCAGCCAGCGATAATCTTGGTGTCGCATAACGGTCGTGGTCGCATGTTGCGCGCGTCGAGCAACTTGGCGCGGATTGGCGCGAGTTCCGCCCGAAGTTGTTCGGGGGTCGATTTTGCGTCCGCGGCGAGTTCTTCCCAACCGCGCGGTAACAGGAGCACATAACGCCCTTCAAAGTTTGGCGGATCGTTCAGACCGTACGCCGTGGCCAGCAATTTCGCTTCCGCCAGCGTCAACAGGGCTTCGATCTCGTCTTTCGTCCAGGCGTAGTAGGCGCCCTCTTCGGCCGCGGTCTCCGCATCGAGCGCGCTATAAAAACCTCCCTCGGGCGAGGTCATCTCGCGTAGCACGAATCCGATGGCCTCGGCGACTGTTTCCCGGTCATTCGCATCCGCACTCAGTTCGAAGGCGGCGCTATACACGCTAATTAGCTGCGCGTTGTCGTAAAGCATCTTCTCGAAATGCGGGATCGCCCAGGCGCGATCGGTACTGTAGCGATGGAAGCCGCCTCCCAGATGATCGCGCAGTCCGCCGCGCGCCATGTGGTCGAGCGTGACGCGCACCATATTCTTGGCGTCCACGTTTCCCGCGGCGGCTCGCGCCAACAGGAACTCCAGATTCGCCGGTTCCGGAAACTTGGGCCGGTTCGGTTCCACTTCGCTGAAACCGAAGCCGCCGTGCTGCGCGTCGAACTGCTCGGCCAGCGCCGCTTGCGGCGCGTCGCTCGCTTCTTGCGCCGTGGGCATCGTGCCGGGCGCGGCCCGCTTGCTGAGTGTGGCCGACACTAATTCGGCAATCTGTTTGGCGCTGTCCTGAATCCGCTCCGGCGAAGCCTTCCACAGTTCTTCCACGCGCCGCAACACGGTCAAAAAACCGGTGCGGCCCTCCTGGTCGCGGGGCGGAAAGTAGGAACCGCCGAAGAACGGCAGCGCCTCGGGCGTCAGGAACACCGACATCGGCCAGCCGCCGCCAGCCGGCGCACCGGCGAGTTGATGATAGACCTGCACCGAGGTCATGTAGATTTCATCGATGTCCGGGCGCTCTTCGCGATCGACCTTGATGCAGACGAAATGCTCATTCAGAAACGCTGCAATCTCGGCGTCCAGGAACGACTCGCGTTCCATCACATGGCACCAGTAACAACTGCTATAGCCGACGGACAAAAAAATCGGCTTGTTCTCCCGCTTCGCCCGCGCGAGCGCCTCTTCGCCCCAGGGATACCAATCGACGGGATTGTGCGCATGCAACAGCAGGTAAGGACTCGTCTCCTTGGCCAGTCGATTCGCCGGCCGATCCCCGTGCGCCGGCTCGGCTTCAACGCTAATCGCAGGGGCCGCCAAATAAGCCGCGATCACCAACCAGGCCGTGAATCGCCGAACAAATTGCATGCCGCCACCCAATTCACAAAGGCCATGAAAACCTGTCCCAGTATAGCCGGGAACAGAGGGCGGTGGCGAAATGCCGAATGTCGAAATCCGAATGACGAACGCGTCGGAAAGTGACTATTCGACATTCGAGCTTCGTCATTTAGTTCGTCATTCGGATTTCGACATTCGGCATTCCCGCTCTGCTTCCGTGCTGAATCCCCAGCACAATCGGCGTCGTCATGAGCGTCGTCACGAGCGCCATCAGTACCATCATGGCGAACAGCGTCGGCGAGATGACGCCGAGGTCGAGGCCGACGTTCAGCACGATCAATTCCATCAGCCCGCGCGTGTTCATGAGGGCCCCGAGCGTCCAGGCGTCGCGCCAGGGCATGCCGGTATAGCGCGCCGCGCCAATCGCGCCGCCGAATTTTCCAGCGGTGGCGGCCAGAATGATCAAACCGCACAACATCCAATCCTGCCAGCCGCTGACCAGACCGATCTCGGTTCGCATGCCCGTCAGGGCGAAGAACGCCGGTAACAACAGGACGGTCACGATGTCATGCAATCGTTCGGTCGCTTCGCGCGCGATGCGGCTATCGTGGGGAATGATCGCCCCTACCAAGAACGCCCCGAAGATCGCATGGATGCCAATGGCTTCGGTGAGTGCCGCCGCGGCCAACACCGCGGCCAGCAATCCCGCTAACGCGGCGACGCCGAGCGATCGCGATTCCATCCGCCGGGCCCATCGTTCGGCCAAGGGTCGAATCACGACGAGCATCCCGACGATGAACGCGAAGGCCAATGCGCAGGTTTGCGCGGCCGCGCCGACTTGTGACTGCACCACGGCGACTGCGACGGCCAACAAGCACCAGGCCGTGGCGTCGCCGATCGCGGCGGCGCCAAGCGCGATCACGCCCAATTCCGTTTGCTGCCAGCGCAAATCGGTCAAAATCCGTGCCAGCACGGGGAACGCGGTGATCGACATCGCCACGCCCATGAACAGCGAAAAGCTCGTGAACGAAACCCCGCGATGCGACAGCACGGGATACAACAGCAGCGATAGCCCCGCGCCGAGCAAGAACGGCGCGACAATGCTGGCATGCGAGATTGCCAACGTGGTCGTCGCACGGCGGCGCAGTAATTCGCCGTTCAATTCCAGGCCGATCAGGAACATGTACAGCACGACGCCCAACTGGGCGACGATCTCCAAGTACGGCGCGACCGACGCTGGCAACAGCCAACCGGAGACCTCGCGCCCGAGGAGTGACGGCCCTAGCAGAATGCCGGCCATCACTTCGCCAATCACCGGCGGCTGGCGCAGTCGCGCGAAGAGCCAGCCCAGCGCGCGGCCGGTCAGAATTACAGCGGTGAGCGCCACGAAGACATGCAGTATCGCATTGTTGCTCAACGCCGCAGGGCCCGGCGCCGCGTCGCGCACGAGATCCATTTCCGACGCCGTTAAATCACCCCCGAGCCAGCGCACCAACAAAAATCCCAGCGCCGCCAGGCCGATCATCAGCCCATATGCCGTGCTAGCGCCAAAGACGCGCCCGGGAGCGGCGGTGTGCGAAGTGGTTTGCATTTGGGGGCATGTCTTCCGGAGAGTATTCGCGACTCCAGGCTACCGAACCTGCAAACGATTGTCCAGACAACTGTTGTTCAAACGTGCTGTAGACGTGAATTCCGTTGTGCCCCTCCCGCTGGCTCGTGCCGCGGGTTAGTGTGATGGGTAGCACACGAATCACGCCACAGGCAGCCATGAGCAGTCACCTCCATCACCGGTTCACCGCGCCGGACGACCGGCCCGATTTCATGGTGCTGCTGGGCCTGACGCCTCCCTATGACGTGGAGACGGTCAAGCAAGCCTACCTGCAAAAAGCCCGGTCGGCGCATCCGGATCGCGGCGGCAACCCGGCCGATTTCAAACGATTGCAGGAAGCGTTCGAGCGCGCGACCGAATTCGCCGAGTTCAAGGCCAGCCGGCTCCGCTGGCTCGGCGCGCAGGTGGAGCGCTATGCACGGCAGGAACAGTTGATCGCAGAGCTGCGCGCCGCCGGCGCGGAAATCGATACCGAACGGATCGACTGGCTGCGCCATTCCTTCGGCGACGATTTCGCGCAAGTCGCGGAACGCGTCGTGGCGATCAAGCTCTCGGGCGCTCAGTTCGGCGATCTCCACGCCTCCCGCT
Organism: Planctomycetia bacterium; assembly: GCA_034440135.1. NCBI lineage: Bacteria > Pseudomonadati > Planctomycetota > Planctomycetia > Planctomycetia bacterium. The sequence continues at coordinate 20,634 of JAWXBP010000473.1, read as the reverse complement.
TCGCCTCGACCGCGGAGGATCTGCTGGCGCTCGCGAACCTCGATTTTTCCCGCAGCCAGTTGACCGACCGCGGCGTGAGCCAACTTACGCGCCTCAGCGGATTAAGAAAACTGGATCTCTCGCAGACCGGGATTACCAACGCCAGCGTCCCGTGGCTGGCGAGGTTCGCGGCATTGCGCTGGATCGGCATCCGAGGCACGCAAATCAACTGGTGGGGGCGCTGGCGTCTGCGCCGCGCGTTGCCGGAAGCCGTGATCGAGCATTGACGGCGGGCCGAGGCACACGGCTCACTTATTGCGAGTGGTTGCGCTTCGCGTCCGCAACCTTGGCCGCTTCGGGGAGTTGCTTGTAGAACGCGTCGAGCGGATAGCACCCCGAGACGATGCCGTGCCTCGGCGCAGTCGTGCAATCGCTGAACGTGCGGCATACTAGCTTGCGTTCCAACTGTCCGCGCTGCAGCACATCGTCCGGCAGCGTGGGATAGCTCAGCACCATGCGGCCCAGGCCGACCACGTCGATCCAGCCTTCGCGCACCGCCGCTTGAGCCACCTGCGGGAGAAAATCTTGTAAATAGGAATAGCCGGTTCCAATCATCGGCAACTCGGCAACCGCGGCGCGGCATTGCCGTGACGCTTCCATTTGGCGCCACACGCCGAGGAGTGGGTCTTCCGGCGGCAAATAGCCGTCCGAGGGTGGAAACGCCGCGGGGCGTTGAATGTGCGGATTGTAGTACGGACTGCCAGCCGAAAGATTCACTGCCGCCACACCGAGCCGCTGCAACATTCGCAGCAACTCGATGGTTTCCGTCAATTCGAATTCGGTCGGCCGCGCGGCATTCACGCCGAAGGCGTCTTGATACGGCAACTGGTCCTCATGCGCCATCGGCCGCCCGACGTCTTCGCCGCGCTCATAAGGCACGATGTCGAACGCGCTCAATCGCACGCCGACGAGCAATTCACGCTGTTCCGCCTGAACCTGTTCGATGATCGTGCGAAGTAAACGCGTGCGGCCCTCGAGATCGCCGCCGAACCGGCCGGGGCGTCGCCGCGCACTCAAAAACTCATGTAAGCAATAGCCGTGGCAGGCTTTGACGTCGACAAAATCGAAGCCCGCCCGCGCGGCGACTCCCGCGGCGATCACGTAGTCGTCGATCAGTCTTTCCAACTCAGCGTCGGTCCAAACCACCGCGTCGTTGTTGGCCGCAATGCCGAACTTGGCGTCCAAGAGCGGATGGTGATAAGCAATCCGCGGCGCTGGACCCGCGGTGGTCGGCCGTGAAAAACGTCCGGAGTGCGTCAGTTGCAAGCCGACGACCAGCCCGTCCGTCGCGCCATAGCGCGCCCGATGCGCAGCGAGCAAGGATTCGCGAAGTTGAACGAGCCCTGCTTCATGCACTGGCGTGGCGAGCAACTGTCGCGGATTGGCTCGGCCATCCGCGCGCACGGCGGCCGCTTCGCCGCCCCAGATCAACTTAGCCCCGCTCTCGCCGAACCGACGCCAGCGTCTTAGCGTCAACTCCGAGGGCAGCCCGTCCGGCTCGGCGTCCCAGCCCTCCATGGGATGAATGCACCAGCGATTCCCCACGGTGCGCGGGCCAAATTGCCAGGGCGCCGCCAACGGAGATCCTTGGGCGGCAGTCAGAATCGCATCATCCACCGGCAACGAGATGCCAAGTTCCGCCAGCCGCGCGCGCAACGCCTCGGCGCTACGCAACTGCGCAATCTTAGGAAATCCGGCCATCGGCAAAACTGAGAATCGCTAATTTCGGATGTGCCCGCGAAACACGCGAAACACACGAAAAAAGGACAGGATGAGGAATTGTCCACGGAAGACACGGAATTACACGGAAGAGCTCTTGGCGGTCGAGATCGTTAGCGCTCACTGCCTGCAGCCGTTTCCGTGTCCTTCCATGTACTGCGTGGACAGCTCCCGCCGGTGTACTTTTTTCGTGTGTTTCGCGTGTTTCGCGGGCTCAATCCTAATTAGGCGAGCAAATCATTCCGGGAAGAGCTTGGTCGAGAGGTAGCGTTCGCCGAGGTCGGGCAGGATCGTCACGATCAGTTTGCCGGCGTTCTCGGGGCGTTTCGCGAGGTGGAGCGCCGCCCAGGCCGCTGCGCCGCAACTGATGCCGCACATCAGGCCTTCGAGTTTGGCCATCTGCCGCGCCGTTTCCATCGCGTCCTCGTCTTGCACGAGCACGACGTCGTCGATCACGTCCACGTTCAGCACGTCCGGGATGAAGCCCGCGCCAATGCCTTGAATGGTGTGCCGCCCCGGCTTGAGTTCCTGCCCGGCCTTGCGTTGGGTGATCACCGGGCTGTTGGTCGGTTCGACGGCGACAATCTTCACGCCCGGCTTGCGCTGCTTGAGCACGTCGCCGACGCCGGTGATGGTGCCGCCGGTGCCGACGCCGGAGACGAAGATGTCGATCTTGCCATCGGTGTCGCGCCAGATTTCCTCGGCCGTCGTCTTGCGATGCACTTCCGGATTGGCCGGGTTTTTGAACTGCTGCGGCATGAAGTAATTCTTGTTTTCCGCCACCAGCTTTTCCGCGTGACGCACGGCGCCGGGCATGCCTTCGGCGGCAGGCGTGAGCACCAACTCCGCGCCGAGCGCCTTCAGCATCCGCCGGCGTTCCAGGCTCATGCTCTCCGGCATCGTGACCAGCCATTTGTAGCCACGGGCGGCGCAGACATACGCCAGACCGATGCCGGTGTTGCCGCTGGTGGGCTCGATCACCACGGTGTCGGACTTGATCATTCCGTCGCGCTCGGCGGCGTCGATCATGGCCCGGGCGATCCGGTCCTTGACGCTCCAGAGCGGGTTCATGTTTTCCATCTTGCCGACGACCGTCGCCACGCAGCCCTCGGCGATCCGACGAAAACGCACCAGCGGCGTGTTGCCAATGCACTGCGTGATGTCCTCGCGAACACCGGTATACGTTGCCATGCGCCTGTCCTTTACGAGTAAAAAAGCCCGGTTGCTTGCCAGGGGCTTGCTTTGTCGCCAGATCACCCCGCTGGGGAATGCCCCGGATTCTAGCCCAAGCGCGGAAGATGGGTCAACAATAGCGGAGTAGCAGCAGCCCCCGTCGAATATCCCCCGGTGATTGGGCGTGATAAACTAGCCGCTTGCTTCGGACGTCTCCCCGTCACGTGTGCCGACTGTGAACGACCTTTACCGCTCGCTGGGCGTTGACCAATACCTGAGCGCCTTCGCTTGGTTCGCGCTGTTGTTGTCGATCTACGGCTTGCCCCTGGGGTGGCTGGCCTGGCGTCGGCAGATCTACCCGACGGGCATGCTGCTGGCGGGCTTTCTGCTGCCGGCCTTCGTCTCCTGGCTGCTGCTGGTGACGACGGTGCTGTACTGGCCGATCATCGCCGTCGATGCCGCGCTGGTGCTGTTCGCCGTGATCGATCTTTGTACGCTGCCCAAACAGAGTAGTTTCACCGCCGAGCGGGAGACCCCGCGCACGGCGTCGCTGCGCAAACCGCAGCAAGTGCATCTGACGATCACCAATCCCACGCGCCGCGCCTGCGAAGCCACGGTGCGCGACGGCTTGCCGGTGGAGCTTACCGGCACTCCGGAGGAATTCGAACTGTTGCTCGAACCTTTGAGCCGGATGACGGTCGAATATCGTCTGGAGAGCAAGCGACGCGGCGCGTTCACGTTGAACGAAGTCCACGTTCGCGCCCGCAGCCGCTGGAAGTTCTGGCAAAGGTTGCTGCAACTGCCGGCGCGGACGGAACTGCATGTCTACCCGGACATGCGACAGCTCAGCGAGTATGCCATCCTCGCCCGCACCAATCGACTGAGCCTGATGGGCCTGCGCCGTACGCGGAAGATCGGCCAGGACAACGAATTTGAGCGGCTCAGGGACTATTCCCCCGACGACAATTTCAAGCACATCGATTGGCGAGCCACGTCGCGTCGAAACAAGCTGACCGTCAAGGATTTCCAAAGCAATCAAAGTCAGCGCCTACTCTTCATGCTCGATTGCGGCCGCATGATGACGAACGAGGCCGCTGGGCTCAGCCTGTTGGATCACGGCCTGAACGCCATGTTGATGCTCAGCTACGTGGCGCTCTCGCACGGCGATTCGGTCGGGCTACTTTGCTTTTCGGACGAGATCCACAGCTTCGTGCCGCCCCGTAGCGGCATGCAACAAATGAACCGGCTACTGCACACCGCCTACGATCGCTTCCCGAGGCTTGTCGAATCCCGTTACGATCTGGCCTTCATGCATCTGGCGCAACAGGTTCACAAGCGCTCGATGGTCGTGCTGGTCACGAATGTGATCGACGAAGTGAACTCGCACCAGATCGAACGCTATCTCACCGCCGCCGCGGGGCGGCACCTGACGCTCGGCGTGCTGCTCCGCGATCGCGCAGTCTTCGAGGCCGCCGACTCGGAGTATCCGAACGACATCCTGCTCTACCGCGCGGCCGCCGCGGCCGACATTCTGAGCTGGCGTGCCCAGGTACTGGCCGACCTCAACCGCAAAGGCGTGCTGTCGCTGGACGTGTTTCCGGAGGACTTGACGGCGCCGCTGGTGAATCGGTATTTGGAGATCAAGGCGAGGCATCTCTTATAAGGCGCGCGATGAATACATCCAACGTAACCGTGGCGCAACGACGGCGACTTCGGTTTTCGTATAGCTTGCGCTCGCTCTGGATCCTCGTTACAGTCTTCGCCATCGGGATGGCCTGGGTGGTGCGCGAGCAAATGCAGTCGCGACACGAAACTCAATTGGCGATGCGGCTCGAGGAATCGACGCCGGGACTTAGCGTGACATATGCCGGCCTCTACGACGACTCGACGATTTCAAATGGCCAGCAAGTCTGGTGGCGAAGGGCATTGAATTGGGTTCGAGGCCCAAGGGCGGCAGATGCGGGCTTTTATGGACCCGACGTCGAATACGGCTCGTTTTCCGACCTGTCCGAATTCGCGGAATTCACCAGCCTGAGATCGTTGTCTGTCCAGGACACTCGGGTTCAGGACTTGACCCCGATATCCGGCTTAACAAACCTTCAATGCATCAGCTTCCACAATTCTCAAGTCCGTGATCTGACGCCCGTCGCGGGGCTTCGCAACCTGGTTGAAATTCAGGCGGGCGGATGTCCCGTCGACGATGTGACGCCACTAGCAGGGCTCACGAAACTAAAGGTGCTGGGACTCTCCGATACCAGCATTGTGGATGTCACACCACTCGGCAATCTGCCGAGTTTGGAAGATCTTTGGATTCGCCGCACCCCTGTCCGCGATGTGTCGCCACTTGTGGAATTGCCCAATCTACGGCGCCTCGGCTTCTCCAGCACTCTTGTTAGCGATTTGTCACCTCTATTCAAATCGCAAGGCCTTCGGCAAGTCGACTTCGACGACCTGTCAGTTTCGCAGGAGCAAGTCGACGAATTTCAGCGGGCGCTGCCAAAGTGCCGCATTATTCATTAATGGTGGGACTCGACTGTCGTTCTCGTTGTACAGGCCTTGTCGTTGCTGCCGCGAGCTCGTAGTCAGCGCAATCCGTACTGCTCGCGGAACCGGGCAATATCCTGAACCGCTCCCATCACGATCAGCGTGTCCCCCGCGGCGAAGCGATATTCCGGATCAGGATTGAACATCATCTTCGCGGGCTGTTCGGCGCGCGCCTCGCCCGACAACTTAATGGCCACGATCAACAAACCCGTCCTGCGCCGCGCATCAAGCTCCTTGGCATTGCTGCCGACGAGTTGACTGTTCGGGGACAAGGTCAGCTCGTCGACTTCCACTTCCAATTGCGTGCGGTCAATCACCAGTTCGAACAGTTCCACCGTCGAAGGTCGCGTCAGCATCGTGGCGATGCGCTGCGCGCCGATCGACGCCGGCATCACCACGCGGTCGGCGCCGGCTTGCACGAGTTTCTTTTGCGAGGAGCGATGCTCCGCCCGAGAGATGATTTGCAGCCGAGAATTGAGATTACGCGCAGTGAGCGTGATGAACACGCAGTCGGCGTCGCTCGGCAGCGCGGCAACCAGGCTCTTGGCCCGTTCGATGCCGGCCTCGACGAGTTGCGACTCTTCCGTCGCGTCGCCGTTGATCGTCAGAAACCCGGCCGCTTCGCATTCGGCCGCGCGCCCGTGATCCCGTTCCAACACGACCAGGGGTTGCTGTTGTCGGGCCAACTCCGACGCGAGGATTTGGCCCATTCGGCCGTAGCCGCACAAGATCATGTGTCCGGAGAGTTGTGAGATGTTGCGGCTCATGCGTCGTAGCTCCAAGGCGCGCTGAATCTCGCCCGCGGTGATCAATTGCAGCAAGCCGCCCAACGTGTATCCGACGGCCGACATGCCGATCAGGATCAACAGAATAAAGAATAGTTGCAGTCCCGGCGAGAGCTGACTCGTCTCGGTGTAGCCGACGCTGGAGACGGTGATCACCACCATGTACAGGGCGTCGAGCCAGGTGCCGCCGGACAGCCACTTATGCGCGCAGACGGCTACGACGATCGTCGCGCCCAGGATGATCAGGCCGCGACGCAGCCTATTTAGCGGTGGTGTAATCACCATATTCGCCAGCGGTCCCGCTCGATCCTTGTGCTGCGTTGGAAGACGGAGAATACCTTGTCGCGGCCGCGGAGCAAAGATGTGCGACCTCGCCCGGTCGCCTGCATGATGGCGTCCGCGCGGTTGCCGTGCTAGAACAATGCGGTTCTCATCCGCGCCGTCAGCCCACACGTCCGCGCCTCCGACATGAGCGATTCCGCGACATTCGATCCTTACGCCCTCACCGATCTCACCATTCAAGCGCCGCCGCGCAGTCTTTGGGCGGCGCTCCGCAAGATCGGTCCCGGCATTATCCTCGCCGGCAGCATCATCGGCTCCGGCGAGTTGCTGCTGACCACGGCGCTTGGCGCGCAGTACGGTTTTGTTTTCTTGTGGTTGATTCTGTTTAGTTGCGTCATCAAGGTCTTCGTCCAGATTGAGTTGGGACGCTACGCCATCTCGTCTGGTAAACCGACGCTGGCCGCGTTCAACGAATTGCCGGGGCCGCGCCTCGGCGCGCATTGGCTCGTCTGGTGGTGGTTCTTCATGTTGATGGTCACCGTTGCACAATTGGGCGCGATGGCCGGCGGCGTTGGGCAGGCGCTGCACCTGGTGTTTCCGAAGGTCGCCACCGGACTCGCCGCGTGGCTGGCCGACGTTTGGCCGGGCATGTCGGCGGTCATTGCCAAGCGTCCGGACTTTCCCTGGGCGCTGTTGGCCGCCATTGGCGCGGTGTTGCTTCTGTTAAGCGGCGGATATCGGCGGATCGAACGCATCACCACGGCGCTCGTGGCCGGAGTGACGCTCGTCACCGTGATCTGCGTCGGCATGTTGCCAGGCGCAGGCTTTCCAATTCGCCAGGCCGATTTCGATCAAGCATTTTCGCTCGGCGTTTTCGGGTTGGGCGGCGCGGCGATCACGCAGGCGTTCGCCGCGTTCGGCATCACGGGCGTCGGCGCGAGCGAATTGTACGCCTACCCGTACTGGTGCTTGGAAAAAGGTTATGCCAGGTTCACCGGCCCGCGCAGCGACGACCCGGCCTGGGAACAACGCGCCCGGGGCTGGCTCCGCGTGATGTATCTCGACGCCTGGGTGAGCATGATCGTGTTCACGATCGCGACCGTGGCCTTCTACATCCTGGGGGCGACGGTCCTGTATCGGCAGGATCTGCATCCCGAAAAAAGCCAGATGATCGCCACGCTCTCGCAGATGTACGTGCCGTCATTCGGCGAGTGGACGAAGATTTTCTTCCTGATTGGCGTCTGGGCTGTGCTCTTCAAGACGCTGTACGTTGCCTCGGCGTCGAACAGTCGGCTCTCAGCGGACTTTCTCGGACTCGCCGGCATCGTCCGTTATCGCGATCACGACCAGCGCGACGGCTGGACGCGGCGTTTTTGCGTCTTTTACCCGCTGTTTGGGCTGGCGCTCTATTTTTGGCTCGGCGACCCCAAGCTCATGGTCGTCATGGGCGGCTTCGTACAGGCCGCGACGCTGCCGCTGCTGGCGGCCTGCGCGATTTACCTGCGCTATCGCCGCACCGACGCCCGCCTGATGCCGTCCCTCTGGTCCGACTCCTTGACCTGGTTCGCGTTTTGGTCGATCAGCATCGTAGCGGCCTATGCGCTCGGGCAGTGGGGCATCAAAACGGCGGAAGAGATTTCGGCCTGGATGTCGACCCAATGACGCGGGTGCCTGGGGCAGGGGCGAACGTAACATCGAGTTCGAAGTCCATCGCGCTGGGGCTTCGTTCGATTGCTCCGAAGTGAAGTAACGATGCCCCAGCTTTGTTGACTTAGCGACTTTCCGATCGAGTGCCCCAGCCCCAGGCACCCATCGTCAGTCGGCGCACTACTGCGACGAACCGTTTCGTTCATCGCTCGCGGCCTTGGCGCCGAGTTCCGACTCAGCTTCCTCCTCGGCCAGGATCGCGTTGCGCAGCCAGCGGCCCCAGATGAAATACTGGAGTACGACGGATGCGAATAGCACGCCGAACACGATTAGCCAGCCGGGCGCGAAGACCAGCAGCACGCCGCCGATGCCCATCGCCACCACGCCCAAGAACATCAGCGGGAGAAACGAACTCCCGACCGGACCGCCGCCTGTGTCGCCGGGTGCCGGGGGCGTCAAGCTCATGCCACGAATTCCGGCACGACCAGGTGCGGGATCACGCCGGTCTCGTAGCCGCGGCGCAACAACGTCGCCACCGCCTCGCGGCCGCGCGGGCCGAAATCGAGCGTCCAGTCGTTCACGTACATGCCGACGAATTGATCCGCTTCGGCGCGATCCAAGTCGCGGCCGTATTGCAAAGCGTGATTGAGCGCCTCGCCGCGGTGGTCGAGCCCGTACTTGATGCTTTCCAGCAGCAGGCGATGCACGTCGCGAATCACTTCCGGGCCGAGGTCCTTGCGAATCGCGTTCGCGCCCAGCGGCAACGGCAACCCGGTTTCCTCGAACCACCATTTGCCGGTATCGACAATCAGATGCAGATTCTGCCGCCCGTAGGTGAGTTGTCCTTCGTGGATGATCAACCCCGCGTCGATCGGTTGCCCGGCGTAGCTGCCGGCCACCACGGCCTCGATGATCTCATCGAAGGGTACGATGACTTCTTTGAATTTCTTTCCCAGGCACATCCGCAGCGCGAGGTAAGCAGTCGTGCGCGTGCCTGGTACGGCGATCGATTTTTCCTCGAAAGAAACGAGCGGCTTCGCCTCGCGGGCAATCAGCATCGGACCGTATTGGTCCCCCATGCTTGCGCCGCAGGTGCAGAGGATGTACTTGTCGGTGAGGTAAGCGTAGCCATGCAGGCTGACCGCCGTGAGCTCGAGATCGGCGTTGTGCGCGCGGCGATTGAGCATCTCGATGTCCACTAGCTCGTGCTCGAAGCGGTACGGTCCGGTATCGAGCTTATCGTTGGCGAGCGCATGAAACATGAAGGCGTCGTCCGGATCCGGACTGTGCCCCACGCGAATGAGTTGTGACGCGACCGTGGACATCGTGTGACTTGCTCCCGAGCCAAGGCAAAACCAATCCCATCTTAGGGGGCCAGCCAATCGGCATAAACCCCCGACCCTGGCCGACACCGACCTGGGCTCCATCGCGTGAACCGGCGGTTACGCCCTCCAGTTAACCGGCGCGGCGACGATCCAGACCTCCCAGCCGGCAAATCTCCCGCCGTTTAGTGGCCTCTACGGTGAAGGAGCGCCAAAACGCGAAATCCTCAGCGGCCTGGGCGGCCGATATATCGACGAGGAGCCTTCATTTACACCTGGCGACTGGAATCGAGCCATGGACTGCGGATGCGCGACCTCTTCCGTTTCGGCGGCCCAAGCGGAGTCTTTGCACATCCAGGTGCAGGTGGCCGTCGCGAAGAAGCAGCAGGATGCCATGAAACTCCAGGGCCAGGCCATCGTCGAATTGCTGCAAGCCGCCGCCGGCTCGCCGCCTAGCGATCGCGCCACGCAACTGGACGTCACGGCCTGAGCCCTCGCAGGCGGGGCTACCATCCCGATTCGGCGACAACTACGCTAGGGAAGTCGTTTCCCACCATGCGTTGCCTGCCGGACTGCGGAGGTTTCTGTGCGTCTTCCCGCTCGCTTTGAGGTGCGCTTCGGTTGCCTGTTGTTGCTCGCGATCGTCGCGCCTGCTCAGGCCGATCATGTCCGGGACCTGCAGGAAACCGCGGTCAAGAACAAGCAGGCCGAATGGGGCCATTGGGGCCGGCTTCCGGAGGTTTATTCCGACTGGACGTCGCACTCGAACCGCTTGATCCCGGTCTACACGTTCGGGATCACGCTCGACGCCTTCGACGGCGAGAAGAGCGCGTATCGCCAGCCGGATCAGATCAAGCAGCTCTACGGGCGGATTCCCGACGGCACGGTGAACTCCACCGCCGACTACTGCGATCAAACGGATGTTTATCGCCTGCAAAAACTGGCGGCCGCCTCGGGCAAGAAACACGTGATTTTGGTCGTCTTCGACGGCATGGATTGGTGGACGACCTGGGCAGCCTCCGTGAACAACGCGGGACGCGTGGGCTACTCCGAAGGGCGCGGGACGGGTTTGTTCTGGCAGGACTACGCGGGTACGCAGACTGATTTCGGTTACTTCGTCACCTCGCCGTGGAATCAAGGCCTCGGCGAGGACGTCGACGCGCAGACCATTCTCGATCCCGACGGAAAACTTGGCGGTGGGTACGATCCCACGATCGCCGGCGACACGCCGTGGAGTCTCGGGACCGATCCGGGTTACGTCATCGCGCAATGCCGCGCGCGGCCGCATGCCGTGACCGACTCGGCATCTTCGGCGACCTCGATGACCTCGGGCATCAAGACGTTCAATGCGTCGATTAACGTGAAGGTCGATGGATCGCAGGTCGAGACGATCGCCCATCAACTGCAGCGCGAAGGCTATGCGGTGGGCGTCGTCACCAGCGTGCCGATCAGTCACGCTACGCCGGCGGCCGCGTATTCGCACAACGTCTCGCGCGACGATTTTCAGGACCTGACGCGCGACCTGCTGGGGCTGCGTTCGATCGCCCATCGCAATGAGCCGCTGCCAGGCGTCGACGTGCTGATCGGCGCCGGCTGGGGCGAAGATGTCGTCGAAGATAGCGGGCAAGGCAAAAACCTGGTCCCGGGCAATCGATACGTTACCGCCGACGATCTAGCGGCGAGCGACGCCACGAACGGGGGGCGCTATACGATTGCTCAACGCACGTCAGGCCGCGCCGGCACGGACGTTTTGACCGAAGGTGTCCGCCAGGCCAAAGAGCGGCAATCGCGGTTCTTCGGCTATTTCGGCACACGCGGCGGACATCTGCCGTTTCAAACCGCGGATGGCGACTACCGACCCACGATTGGCGCCAAAGGCGTCGTCGAAAAGTACAGCGAAGCGGACGTCAGCGAGAATCCGAAACTCGCTGACATGACGCGGGCCGCACTTGAGGTGTTGGACGCGCGTTCCGACAAGTTCTGGTTGATGGTGGAATCCGGGGACGTCGACTGGGCCAACCACGATGACAACATCGATAACTCGATCGGCGCCGTGAAATCCGGCGACGCCGCTTTCCGCGCCATCGCCGAATGGGCCGAGGCCGGCAATCACTGGGAGGACACGGCGGTGATTCTTACTGCCGATCACGGCCACTACCTGGTCATCACCGATCCGCAGTCGCTCATCGAGCCGACCGCCACGAAGACCGGCGAGTAAGCCGGCCGGGATGACGGCCGCGCGCCTTGCCGGGCGGCAAACGCGCCCAATACTTCTTCCATCGCCTCGCCGATCGATGTGGCGCGATCGGACCGCGGGGCGTCCGCACGATACTCGGCCGCTGGCTGCCGATAATTGGGCTGCATGCTGTTTCTCCGCGTATTTCCAGGTAGCGGTGGCCTCGACTTTTACGATTCTACCGAATACTGTACGCATGTCAACTAACTAGGGTTCGCGCGGCCCAACTAATTGACCGGGCCACATTCTCGGTCAGAATGAAGCTTCCGGAACGAATCGCTGACTCGATCCCCTGGCGGCCTTTAGGAATGGAGGGCGGGCGGATGAGGCATTTTTCGCGCGCGGCGGCGATCGCTGTCGCACTATCGGCTTACTTTGCGCACTGGGCGACAGCGGCCACGTATGTCCTCAAGGACGGACGCATCTACGAAGGGCGTTCCGTCGAGTTCACCAGCGTGGCCCAGGATGCGCCCCCGGCCCCCGGCGTGCTGACGCCAATTCTGGTCATCGACGACGGCCTGCACCGCTTTTATATTCCGAAGAAATTGGTCCAGGATGCCCGGGCCAGCGGCGCCGAAGCGCCGGAGCAGTTTATCATCCCGCAACAGATTCCTGACGGCGGCCGGAGAGTGGCGGGCGTGGGCGTGCTGGTCGAGGCAGAGCCGTTCGATCCATGGGGACGGCGCACTTACCAAATGACCACGGGCGGAGGGCCCGCGCCCGTCATCCAAGGCATCACCCTCATCACGCCTAAGTTTACCAAGATCGAAGCGTTGCGGACGTACGTCTGGGACATGCGGGTGGCGACCAGTTCGCTGCCGCGCGAGACGTTGCAGCAATTGCTCGCCGCGCAGATCGATCAGAGCAAACCGCACGAGCGATTGCGGCTGGTGCGTTTCCTCTTGCAGGCGAATCGCGAGGCGGAGGCCAAGAAGGAGTTGGAGGATATTCTCGCCAAGCATCCCGACGTTGCGAAAGAACTGCAGCCGGCCATGCAGGAGCTGACGCAACAAACGGCGCGGCGGATTCTCAACGAAGCCAAGCTCCGCAGCGGCGCCGGTCAACATGAGTTGGCCACGGCGATGCTGGAAAAATTCCCCGCCGACGGCGTCGCTGGCGAGTTGTTACAGGAAGTCCGCGAACTGTTGGACGACTATCACGCCCGCTACGACCGCGGCAAAGCGGTGCTTGAGCAGTTGGATAAAATGCTAGTGGAATTGAACGACGAAGCGTTGCGCAACCAGGTGAAGCCGATCCACGACGAAATCGTGGCGCAACTGAATCTCAACACGCTCGACCGTATGGCGCCGTTCGAGCAATTCGTCAACGATCCGGACGTGACCGCCCAGGAAAAGCTCGCCTTGGCGTTCAGCGGCTGGTTGCTCGGGCAGAGCGGGGCGACGCGGCAGATTTCGTTGTCCATCTCCGCGCTTCGCATCCGCGAGGTTGTGCTCGAATACCTGCGCGAGCCCGTCAAATTGAATCGCGTGCGATTGTTGCGGCCGCTGGAATCCGAAGAAGGGGCTTCGGTGGAAACCGTCGCGCGGATCGTGGCGAATCTTGCGCCACCCATCGAACCGCCGGAGCAAGACGCCGGCATTCCGGGTTACTACTCGATGCAGATCGACGGGCTGCCGGAAGAGCCGCCCTTGAACTACTACGTGCAACTGCCGCCCGAATACGACCCGTTGCGCCGCTATCCGGCGGTCGTCACGCTGCACGCGGCCGGCATCAGCGCCGAACAGAACATCGATTGGTGGGCAGGCGAAGCCAACGAGAACGGCCAACGCTCCGGCCAGGCCGGGCGCAACGGCTACATCATCATTTCGCCGGAATGGTCCATCCCGCATCAAACCAAGTACGAATACACCGCCAAGGAACACGCCGCGGTGTTGAACTCGCTGCGCGACGCTTGCCGACGGTTTTCAATCGACGTCGATCGCGTGTTCCTCTCCGGGCATTCCATCGGTGGCGACGCCGCTTGGGACATCGGTCTATCGCACCCTGACCTGTGGGCCGGCATCATTCCAATTGCCGCGCTGGCCGACAAATACGTCGGACACTACCTGGAAAACGGTCGTGGCCTGCCGGCGTACTACGTGGCTGGCGAACTGGACGGCGACAAGATGTTCCGCAACGCGAAGGAATGGGATCGCTACATGCGCTACGTTGGCTTCGACGTTACCGTCGCCGAGTTCCGCGGGCGCGGCCATGAGCATTTCTATGATGAAATCTTGAATCTCTTCGACTGGATGGGGCGCAAACGCCGCGACTTCTTCCCGCAGAACTTCAAGGCGAAAGCAATGCGGCCCGAGGACAATTTCTTCTGGTGGGTGGAAGTCGACGACTTGCCGCCGGCCACGCTGGTTGACCCGGCGAACTGGCCGCCGCCCCGCAACTTTCAGCCGGCCGTCATCGAGGCCAAGCGCCTCGCCAACAACGGCGTCCACGTCACCGCCCCCGGCAGTTCGACCGCCACGGTCTGGCTCACGCCGGAGCTGATCGACTTCACCCGTCGCGGCACGGTGACGATCAATCGCCAGAAATACACCGGCGAGGAACTGCAGCCGAAGGTGGAAACGCTATTGGAAGACGTCCGCTCCCGCGGCGACCGCCAACACCCGTTCTGGGCGCGCGTGCCGAAGCGCACGGTCGTGGAAGAGCAAGGGAAAGCAGAGGCACGCAATGCGGTGCGGCCGGCGCGGTAGTCATTCCGAGAATGCACCACGGAGTTAGCCCAGATCGTGCCCGAAGCCGGTGTGGCGGATGTCTCGGCCTTCGACCATGTAGATGACCTCTTCGCAGATGTTCGTGGCCTGGTCGGCCACGCGTTCCAGCGAGCGGGCGATGAGAATGAGTGCGATGGAATTCGCCAGGTCGTCCGGCTCCTCGGCCAGGCGTTCGCGGAGGATGGTGTCGTTGAGCGCGTCGACCAGGTCGTCGTTGGCCATGACTTCCTTGGCCTTGAGAGCGTCGCGCTCGTAGAACGCCTGCAGGGCGTCGCGCAACATCATCCGCGCCAGCTTGGCCATTTGCGGGTAGTCGCGCAACGAAGCGGAATCCGGATGCGCGTTCAGCAGTTGAACGTACTCGCCGATGTTGACCGCTTGGTCGCCGATCCGCTCCAACTCGGTGTTGACCTTGGAGACCATCAGCACGAACCGCAGGTCGATCGCCAACGGGCCATAGAGCGCCAGGATGCGCACCACTTCGTCGTCGATCTCCACTTGCATCCGATCGAGGGCGTCTTCTTTGACCAGCACGTCGTTCAGCACGTTGTGGTCGAGCTTAATGAGCCCTTTGACGGCCATGTCGATCATCGACTCGGCCAGGTCCCCCATCTCGACCAGGCGCCGCGTCAGTCCCGAAATCTCCTGATCCAATCGTCTCATAGTTCGCCAGTCGCTAATTCGCTTCGAAATCCCCGCGGCGCTTCCGATCGCGGCGGTCATTGCACGGAGGGAAGTTTACCCCGTCGCCCCTGGGCAGGGTAGGGAAGATTGCGATCTCAGCTAGCGCGCCCGCGTCGCCTCGCGTGACAATTCGACCTCACAGCGGTATTCTGGATTCGTGAGCGATCCGCTGCCCGATCAAGCTTTGATCAACGAATACCGGTCCGGGGACGAAGAGGCCGCGCGCCGGTTGTTCGAGCGGTATTACGCGCGGTTGATCGAACTGATTCGCCGGCAGCTGGGCTGGCGGTTGAAGGAGGTCGAAGGCTCGACCGACATCGCGCAAAGCGTGATGCGGAGCTTTTTCGGCCGGGCGCGCGAGGACCAGATGCGGTTTGGCCCGGAGGACGGCCTTTGGCCGTTACTGGTGACCATCACGCTCAACAAAATCCGCAACCGCGCCAAGTTCTGGCAGCGGGATCGCCGGGATCGCACCCGGCAGGTGACGCTGGCGGAGCACAACGACCCGCTGGAGAGTGAGCCATTGCCCCAGGACGCGGCGATGCTGACTGAGCTGATCCAGCAACTCCTGGAGCCGTTCCCGGAGCGGCGGCGGAAGATCATCGAGCTGCTGCTGGAAGGGCACGGCGTGGGGGAGATCGCCGCGCTGGTCGGAACGACGGAACGGACGGTCTACAACACCCGAATGGCGGCCGCCAAGATCCTGGAACAGTTGGTCACCGCTGGCGAAGGCTGATTCGGCCCCCTCATCTCGGCCGCCCTTCCGATTCCGGTCGTTGCTATTGCTCTCATTATCGGTGGGAATCGGCAGTCGATTGCGTAACCAGCACCCCCAATTTAGGTTGCGGCAATCGGCCCGAATGCGATAATGAAGGTTCTTCTCAGCAATATCGCCCCGCCATGGTAACACGCGTGGGGCAGCGGACATGCAGCGGCGGCGCCGGCCAATTCGATTCAGCAACCGACGGCTCGAACCGCTGGAACCCAGGCTGCTCCTCATCGGTCCCGGCGATGACGTCGGCGACACCCGGGCGTTGTCCGTGCCGCTAGCCTACACCTACGGCCTGGCGGGCACTTTTGCCGACGAAGTCGGCCAGCCAGGCGACGTCGACGTGTTCCGGCTCGACCTCCAGGCCGGGGACCGTGTCGACCTGCGGCTGGAATCCACCTCGACCGGCGAATTCCCGTTCTTTGGTCTGCTACGGCTATTTGGCGAAGCGGAGGGCATCGACCAGCCGGAAGATCACCAGCTCTCATTTACCGCCTCGGCCAATGGCGCCTTGCACGCCGGCGTTTCCGGGTTCGGCAACGATCAGTACGACCCTGACCAATTCGCGGAACAAGGGCCGCCGTTTACTGGCGATTACCGCCTTGAATTCACCGTAACCGCTGGCACGGTTGAAACTCCGGACGACACGCTCGCCGGCGCGCAGGAAATGGAACTCGCAGCCGGCGGCACGCAGACCGTCTCGGCACAGATCAATCCTGCGCTAGACGTCGATATCGTCGCGGTGCAACTTGCCGCGGGCGACGTGCTGCGCGCGAAGCTTGACTCGGGAAACGCAACCGTGCGTTTGTTCGATGTCGATGGTCAGGAACTGAGCTACGATCCCTGCTTGCAAGCCGGGCCCGGCGAAACGGCGATCACCGCGCAGCGTGCTGGACTACACTACGTTGCCGTCTCCGGCGCCGGCAATTCGACCTACGATCCGCGCGTGGCCAACAGCGGCTCACCGGGCGCTGTCGGCGACTATCAACTCACGTTAGCGCGCGAGACAAGGGCTCCGTTCGGCGACGGAGACACGTTGGCGACGGCGCGCCAGCTTTGCTATGCGACCGACACGTTGCCGCGCGAGTTGACGGTTGCTGGAGAAATCGCGACGCCCAGCAATGTCGACTTGTTCCGCGTCGACCTGGCCGCCGGTGAGGCAATCGAAGCGACCGTACAGACGGGCTCTGCCAGCATCTTGAACAGCGTGTTGCGTGTATTCGACGCGACAGGCCGCCCGGTGAAGGATAACCTCGCGGCAATCGACGCCGGGAGTGAGAATCCGCCCTTGCGCTTCGGCAATGCCGTTGGCGGCACGTTCTACGTGGGCGTCTCCGCCGTCGGCAACGCGGCTTGCGATCCGACGTCGGTAAACGGCCTCGCCGGGCAATCGTTCGGCAGCTATTCGTTGCTGGCGCGCATCACGGTGGCCGGTCCTGGCGATGGCGAATTGCCGCCCGACGAGCAAACGCCCATTACGCCGCCGCGGCCGGTGCTGCCCGCGGAGACCGTCACTGGCGAACAATTGGCGTCACGCGAAGAAGTCGACGCGCTTCCGCTCACGGTGACTGCGCCGAGCCGCTTGGATGCCCGCGCGATGATTGCGAGCGGAACGCCAGCGGGCGTATCGCTCACACTGAGCGACGAAGTCGGCAACACGATCCTGGTCAGTGCGCCGGGCGACGCCATGTTGTCGCAGCATCTCGCACCGGGTAACTACCTGCTCTCGGTACGAGCGGGCGCAGTAGCCGCGTTGCCCTTGGACTATCAACTCATTACGCGACTGACGCCCGCCACGTCAGTGCTGGCGGATTACGTCAGCGCAGAGGGAGTGAGCGCGCTGGCGACTGGAGATTTCACGGGAGATGGCTTGATCGACGCCGTGTTGGCGAATGGGCTCGAAGACACGCTCTTGTTTTTGGTCGGTCTCGGCGATGGCACGTTTACGCCGCAAACGCCGTTCACGCTGGCCGACGCGCCGTCGGCCTTGGCCGTGGCGGATTTTAACGGCGACGGACGATTGGACCTGGCCGTCGGGCGGCGCGACAGCGACCGCATGACGTTGTTCCTCGGCGGCGCGAGCGGCTGGTTTGACAGCGCGCGCGAAGTCATCGTCGGCGCCGGCGTGAACGCGCTCGCGGTCGCGGATTTCAACGGCGACGGCGTCACCGATCTCGCCGCCGCGGTCGGCGCGACGCGTTCCGTAGTGATCGTCAGCGGATTGCAAACGTCAACCGATCCATCGGTCACCGCCATTCAACTCGCTGAAGCGGCGAGCGCGCTGGCGACCGGTGATTTCAATCACGACGGCCGCCTGGATATCGCCGCGAGTTTGCGCGGGCTCGATCAAGTCGCAATCCTCGTACAAAACGCGAGCAGCGGATTTACTTCGAGCACGATCGCGGTTGGCGATGAACCGAGCGACATCGCGGCGGGTGATTTCGACGGCGACGGCGATTTGGACCTCGCTGCGGGACTCGCCAGCGACGGCAACGTGACGTTGCTGCGTAACGCGGGGAACGCCGCGTTCGTCGCCGAAAGCGTCGTCGTCGAGTTAGACCGCGCCGTGGCCACGGCTGGCACGGCGTTGCGTGCCGTCGTCCATGCCGGGGACTTCAATGGCGACGGCCGGCTGGACTTGGCCGTAGGCCAGACGTTCGCCGACGAAGTCGCGATTTTGTCGATGGACGCGGCAGGACAATTCTTCACGACGTCGCGCACTCTAGTAAGTCGAGCCATCGTCGCACTCGACGCCGCCGATCTAAACGGCGACGGCCGGCTCGACCTGTTGGCCGCTAACGATGACGGCGAAGCGCACGGGTTGGCCGTGCGACTCGGTCGCGGCAACGGTTCCTTTCAGTACTTCGCGCGGCTCGCGGTCGGCAGCGATCCGCATGCCCTCGCCACGGCCGATTTTAACAGCGATGGCCGGCTCGACCTGGTGACAACGAGTTTCGCCGGCATGTCGATTCAACTCGGCGCGGGGGACGGTGCTTTTCTTGCGGAACGTCGGTTCGCGGCCGATCAGCCGCAGGCGGTCGTCGCTGGCGACTTCAATCGCGACGGCCGGCCAGACCTCGCGGCCACGTTTCCTTTCCGCGGCGCGAATTCAGAAGTCGATCGCCGCGTCGGCGTTTGGCTCGGCCTCGGCGACGGAAATTTTCGTGATGCGGTGTTTTACACGGTCGGCGAATTGCCGCTCGATCTCGTCGCCGGCGATTTCAACAGCGATGGCATTGCCGATCTCGCCACGGCGAACGGCCTGTCGAACGACGTCAGCGTATTGCTCGGCGCAGGGGATGGAACCTTTACCTCCGCCGCGACGCTGGCCGCCGGCGCACAGCCGATTGCCATCACCTCGGCTGATGTCGATCGCGATGGCCAATTCGATCTGATCGTCGCGAATGAATTGTCGGACAACGTCACCATCTGGCACGGCGCCGGCAACGGGCAATTCACTCGCCGCGTCGACGTGAACGTCGGCGACGCGCCGATCGACATCCTGGCGGTCGACCTCGACGGCGATGGACGCGTGGACCAGGTCAGCGCCAATCGCACGGGCAATAGCCTCACGACGCTCTATCAAGAACCGGGCGGAGCGTTTTCGGCGCAAACGGTCGCATTGGACGGGAGTCCGCGAGGCCTGGTGTTCTTGGCCGCGCCAGGCGGTAGCGCACCGCGGCTGGCCGTGACGCTCGAGGATCAGGGCCGCGTCGTGATCATGGAACGGACGGCTGCACGCCAGTGGCTCCCTGCGAGTGAATACGCCACCGGCGACACGCCGATCGCGCTCGCGACGGCGGATTTGAATCAAGACGGTCGCGACGATTTGGCGGCGCTAAACGCCTTCACGCACGATCTGACGCTGCTGTTTGCTGCTGGCGGCAATGCGTTTCAATCACCCAGCGATTCCAACCGCGAGTTGACGCAGGCCACGCCGGCGTTCGCGGATGTGAATGCGGACGGCACGCTTGACGCCCTCGTCGTGCGTCAATCGGGCGAAGTGTTGTTGCGTTACGGTCGACCGGAAACGCCTGGCGTGTTTGACGCGCCGTTGGCGATCAATCCCGCGGCGCGGCCCGCACTATCGGCAGTGGCAATCGCGACGAGCGACGGTGCGGCTATCGCCACGCTCGACCGCATGTCGGACACGCTGTCGATCTACCGCTTCACGGTCGGTGGCGTTTGGACCTTGGCGAGCGAAATCGCGTTGGACGCGACGTCGCTGCGATTGGTCGCGGGCGACATCAACGGCGACGGGCTGAGCGATCTCGCCGTAGCGCAAGTCGGTTCGATCGCGTTATACACGGCGACCTCGTCGGGCATCTGGCAAAGCACCGCAATCGATACTGGCGTCGCTTCGCCGGCAGAGATGGCAATCTTCGACGCGGATAGCAACGGCAGCGCCGACCTGGTGCTCGCCGACGGTTTCGCCGGCACAGTTCAGCTCTATCGCAGCGCCGGCAATGGTACATTTCTCCCGCCGTTGGTGTATCGCACCGGTCGCGGACCCTATGAATTCACTGCGGCCGCGTCCGCCGCTTCGTTGCGAGCGTTGTCTGACACGACCTCGCAAATGCTTCGCTCGTTTGAAGGCACGTCGTCGTTCACCTTCGGCAACTTCGACGGCGACGCGCTGCCCGATTTGCTCGTGCTGAACTCCGGCGCGAATACGTTTGCGTTGCTCACCGGGCAAGGCGCTGAT
>JAWXBP010000472.1 GCA_034440135.1 Planctomycetia bacterium | reverse complement strand
GGCGCGGCGCCGCGCCCGGCGAGCGGTCCGATGCCATGCGGCGCAAGGCCGCGGAAGCCAGCGCCAAAGGCATGTCGTTCTTGCAGCCGCGGCTGCATCAGGCCTGGTGCAACCTGCGGGTCTGGCTGCCGTTCTTCGATACGCCCAATCGCCGCGCGCGGCAGATTAAGTTCGCGCATAGCGATTGCCGCACCGGCTTCTACTGGGACATCGACTTGCCCAAGCAATGCTGCCGCTGCGGCCGGGCCGACGACCTGCGTGGCGAACATTTCGAATCACTGGTCCGCGCCTTCGAGTATCCGCTGCACATCACCGGTACCGCCGCGTTGATGAGCGCCGGCGTGTTGTTCTTGGCCTTTATCGCCTTTTCTTTCGGCATGTGGTCGACGCTGCTCTCGCTGCTGATCTTCACGATGGTGATCATCCTCGCCGCCAGCGTGCTGCTGTGGATGAAAAGCTGGGACGAGGAAGTGAGTCTACGCCTCTTCGCTTGTCCGGATCATGTCGCCGATCTTAAGCAACCCGACCTGGTCGTGCATGACAATGATTTAACCATCGTGTTGCCAAGCGAACGCTTCGCGGACGCGGCGATGGAAGAACTCAAGCAACGCCGCCGTGGCAAGCACCGCGCCGCCGGAGAATCGTCAATCCAAGGCCGCTCCGCTTCCGGCGTCCAGCCGCCGGCTGCGATCCCGATCGATTCGCCGCCGCTGCCACCGCGCCCGCACATACCGGACTTGCCGCCGATCAAGCTGGCGGGCGAGGAAGATGATTTGTTGCCGCAATAGGTGACGTCTCGATTCTCTCGCGCTACTCTCATGTATCGTACAAAGGTGGGGAGCGAATGAGTGCAAGCATGCGGCCGACGACTTGTCCGGATTGTAAAGTCGATCTCAAACAGGGTACTCTCGGCGCTCATGGAGGGAATATCATGGTCGCAAGTGGAATATACGTATCGTTTCAACGACGCGAGCGATGGCCGCTAGCACAGTGCCCGATCGATGCGATCGTATGTCCCGAATGCGGCCGAATCTGGTTCTATGCGAAGCTGATTGGCGCGGGTTCCGAAACAGAAAGCCCCAGTTGAAGCATGCCTATGTCTGAACTCCGCCAACTCGGCAACTCCGACCTCCACGTCTCCGCCGTCGCGCTCGGCTGTTGGCCCATCGCCGGGATGACGAGTTTGAACGTCAATGAGGCCGACAGCCTGGCGACGATCGCAGCCTGTCTCGATCACGGCGTCAACTTTCTCGACACGGCCTTCTGCTATGGCGCCGATGGCGAGAGCGAGCGGCTGATCGCCCGCGCGATTGGCAATCAGCGCGATCAGTTCGTGATTGCCACCAAAGGCGGCATTCACTGGGGACCGGACGGCAAGCAGGCCTACGACGCCTCGCCGGCGACGTTACGGCGCGAATGCGAGACCAGCCTGCGCCGGCTCAACACCGATCGCGTGGAACTCTATTACCTGCACGCGCCGGATCCGAGTACGCCCATCGCCGAAACCGCTGGGGTGATGAAGTCGCTGATGGATGAGGGCAAGACCCGCACGATCGGCGTTTCGAACTTGAACGTGCAACAGATGGAGGAATTTGCCCGCGAGTGCCCGATCACGGTTTGTCAGCCGCATTACAATCTGCTGCAGCGCGAAATCGAGGCCGACATCCTCCCCTGGTGCCGGGAACGCGGCGTGGCCCTCGCGGTTTATTGGCCGATCATGAAGGGCTTTCTCGCCGGCAAGTTGCCGCGCGATCACGTCTTTGATCCCAAAGACGGCCGCAAGAAGTACCCGATGTTTCAGGGCGAGGAGTGGACCAAAAACCAAGACTTTCTCGACGCCTTGCGCCCCATCGCCGCGCAAGCCGGCGTCACGCTCGCGCAGTTGGCGATTCTCTGGACGATCTCGCAACCCGGCGTGACGGTCGCGCTCTGTGGCGCGAAGCGTCCCGCTCAACTAGCGGAGAACGCCGGCACGCTGCGCGCTCGACTAACTGCCGAGCAATGGCAACGCGTAGCGAACGCACTCGAACAACGCGGCCAACCCGTTTCGCGCGCCGCGGTTTGACAAATATAGCGATGTTGTGGCACGGTCTCCCGACCGTGCAACGCCGAGTTGACACGCGGATGTGGAGACCTTCGGTCGGCGCGGTGGCACGGTCGGGAGACCGAGCCACAACCGTGCACTGCAACAACTGTGCACTGCAACAACTGCGTCGAAGGGCTCGCTTCGCCAACGACGAGCTACGCGCGTTTCTTCCCGCGCGGCCAGACCATCAAGACAACACTTTCGCCGTCCGCGCCGGGGATCGGATAGTTCGCGACGCGGCGCAACTCGAGGCTTCGCAAGAGGCCCAGGTGCCGCGCTTCGCCGCGCTCTTCGACCCAGGCCGGGCCTTTGATCACCAGCAATCGGCCGAAGCGTTGCCAAAGCGGCTTGAACCACGTGAGTAGCTTGGGCAGCGGCGCCACGGCGCGAATCACCAACGTGTCGAATTCGCGCTTCGCGAGCACTTTCTCGGCGCGTTCGGGATACACCGACATTTGTAAGCCGAGACGCTTGACGATGTCCTCGACGACGCGCGACTTCTTCCCGACCGATTCCGACAGCGCGACCGTCAAGTCCGGGCGCAGAATTGCCAGCGGAATGCCCGGCACGCCGCCGCCGGTGCCGACGTCGAGCACGCGCTCGCCTTGTTCGATCAAGTTGGCCAGGACGTGCGTGTCGACCAGATCGCGGCCGACGAACTTGTCGTACGTCGTGTGCCGCGTGAGATTGATCTTCTCGTTCCACTCCCAGAGCAGCTTGCAATATTGCTCCAGCTTTTCGAGCTGTTTCTTGGAAAGCTCAATGCCATGTCGGGCGGCCGCCTCGGCAAGGGTGGCGCTCGTTTCGTTCGTCGATGCGATGTTGTCAGTCAAGGTGCGTGATCACGGCGGAGAGAATTGTGCCAACACTAGCCCGTAGCGCCAGCGAGGGGGAGTTGACGCTGCTGATCGTTTGGCGACAACGCCAAACCGACCGTGTCCACTTCAACGTCATTGAAAACGCACCGAAGTGTACGGTTTGCTCGGCGTACTCGCTGCGTTCCTCAGCGACGTCCTCTCCCCCTCGCTGGCGCTACGGGCTAGTGTGCGCGCTCGGAATAGAGCTTTCCACCATACCGAAGATTGCACGGGCCTACCATTGGGGCTAGCATAAGGCCGAACTGCTCGAACCCCACTTCGCCGAGCGCGCCGGCGCTCGTTGCCCCGCACCCCGCCAGGGAGAACCCGCCATGAGCCAGCGCCCGAATCGTCGTCTATTCCTCCAGACCACGGCCGCCGCCGGCGCCGCCGCGACGTTCGGCGGTTTCTGGACGTTTCCATCCCGGGCGGCGCGGCGGTTGGCGAACGACAAGCTGAACGTGGCGATGGTCGGCACGTCGAATCAGGCCGAATTCACGATCGACAACGTCCAGCACGAGAACCTCGTCGCGATCTGCGATATCGACGACTTGCTCTTGGGCAAGTGCGGTGAGCGGTTCCCCAAGGCGCAGAAGTTCACCGATTTCCGCAAGCTGATGGACGAGGAATCGATCGACGCGGTCTGCGTTTGCACGCCGGATCACATCCACGCGCCGGCCACGTTGCTGGCTCTTAAGCATGGCAAGCACGTCTATTGCGAAAAGCCGCTCACGCACACGATCTTCGAAGCCCGGACCGTTTCGCAAACGGCCGCCGCCACGAAGCAAGCGACCCAAATGGGGACGCAAATCCACGCCACAGACAACTACCGCCGCGTAGTCGAGATCATTCAGTCTGGCGCGATCGGCAAGGTGACTGAGGTCGATGTTTGGGTCGGCAAAGGCTGGGGCGGCGGCGATCGCCCGACCGATCGGCCGCCGGTCCCGAAGAGCCTGCATTGGGACCTGTGGCTCGGCCCCGCGCCGGAGCGGCCCTATAGTCCGATCTACTTGCCCGCCAACTGGCGGCGCTGGTGGGACTTCGGCGGCGGCACGCTCGCCGACATGGGCTGCCATTACATCGACTTGGTGTTCTGGTCGTTGAAGCTGCACGCGCCGACAACCTGCGAGGCCTTCGGCCCGGAACCGCATCCGGAGACCGCGCCCATGGGATTGAAAGTCGTCTGGGAGTTTCCCGCGCGCGACGAACTGCCAGCGGTGACGATGAGCTGGCGCGACGGCGATCAGACTCCCACGGAAGTCCGCGGGCACAAGGTGCCCGGCGCCGGCATCATGTTCGTCGGCGACAAAGGCCTGATGTTCGCCGACTACGGCGGCTACAAGCTGTACCCCGAAGATCAATTCAAAGGCTTCACAGCGCCGCCGCAAAGCATCCCGGCCTCCATCGGCCACCACGCCGAATGGCTCCAAGCCTGCCGCACCGGAGAACCGACGACCTGCAACTTCGGCTACGCCGGCCCGCTGACAGAAACAGTGCTCTTGGGCAACGTCGCCTACCGCAGCGGCCAGAAGCTCGAATGGGATTCCGAAAACATGAAAATCCCGAACGCGCCGGAAGCGGAGAAGTTTCTGCGGCGCGAGTATCGCAGCGGGTGGACGCTGTAGGGAGAGGAAGTAGGTGAAGTAGCTAGCAGGTGGAATAGGTGCGGCATGACGCGTGCTTGTTGTGTCATGGTCTCCCGACCATGACACGGGAAGCCCGACGACATTCAGAAGTGGAGACTGTCGGTCGGCCTGGTGGCACGGTCGGGAGACCGAGCCACAACAGAAAAATGAAATCGCCATGAGCACCGTCCCGCCTCAAGAGCCCGAACGTCTCCTCTCCCTCGACGCCTTTCGTGGCTTCGTGATGTTGGCGATGGTTTCCGATGGGCTGGGGTTGAGCAATGTCGCTGAACATTTTCCCGACTCGCGCGTTTGGCAGTGGCTGGCCTATCAGTTCAGCCATGTCGAGTACACCGGCTGCGCGCTGTGGGATTTGATTCAGCCTTCGTTCATGTTCATCGTCGGCGTGGCGATGCCGTATTCGTACGCCAAGCGACTGGCCCGCGGCGATAGCCTGGCGGTCACCGCGCGGCATGTGTTGTGGAGGGCGATCTTCCTCACGTTGCTGGGCGTGTTTCTGCGCTCCAATGGGCACGAGCAGACGCGGTTCACCTTCGAGGACGTCGTCAGCCAGTTGGGACTCGGTTACGCCTTCGTCTATCTGACGCTCGGCCGTGGTCTCAAAGCGCAGCTCGCCGCGGCGCTCGCGATTCTGGCCGGCTATTGGGCCTGGTTCTATTTCACGTCGTTGCCGAATCCCATTCCCGAGGGCATCCCGGACGATTGGCAGCAATTCCCGCTGGCGGTCGAAGGCGTGACGCACGGCGACCAGGTCTATCCCTTCCACTCGGAATTCTGGGCCAACATCGCCCAGCAATGGAATAAGCACATCAACCCGGCCGGGATGTCGGACCGCTGGCTGCTGAATCTGTTTCCACGGTCGGAGCCGTTTCAATTCAACGGCGGCGGTTACCAGACATTGAGCTTCGTGCCGTCGATGGCGACGACGATCTTCGGCGTGATGACCGGCGAATATCTGCGCGGCCTGGACTCGGTCGGCCGCAAGGCGATTCGCTTGCTGCAGGTCGGCGCGATTTGCCTGGCCATCGGTATGGTCCTCGACGGCACTATCTGGCCCGGCGACGGCCTGCAGTGGACGTTCTGCCCGATCGTCAAGAAGATCTGGACGCCAACCTGGGCGATCTTCAGCACCGGCTGGGTACTGTGGGGACTCGCGGCGTTCGTGTGGCTAATCGACGGCCTGGGCTTCAAACGCTGCGCGTTCCCGTTCGTCGTCGTGGGCATGAACCCGCTGACGATGTACATCATGCACTGGCTGATCGACGGCTGGACCGGCGGCACGCTCTGGACGCACGGCCGGATGCTCGCGCAAGCCGTGGGCTACGATCTCAGCGCGGCGATCACTGCCGGGGAAAGCGGCCAAGGCTGGGCCACGTACCTGCCAATCATCGAACGCGCATCGATCACGTTCGTACTCTGGCTGATCTGCCTCTGGATGTACCGGCGGAAGATTTTTATCCGGATCTAACGTAGGCGTCGATCGCGCTCAAATTCGTCATTCCGTCATTCGGACTTGATTCGACATTCGAATTTCGAGCTTCGTCATTCCTTTTCCAGCTCCGTGATCTTCTCCACACGGCGCGCGTGCCGGCCGCCTTCGAATTCTGTGTTGAGCCAGATTTCGACCATGCGGTCAATCAGCTTTTCGCCCAGCAAATCGGCGGAGAGACAGAGCACGTTCAGGTCGTTGTGACGGCGGCTCATTTCCGCGGTGATGTCGTCGTGGCAGGGGGCGGCCCGGACGCCGGTGAACTTGTTGGCGACGATGCTCATACCGATGCCGGTGCCGCAAATCAGAATGCCGCGATCGACTTCTCCCTTGCTGACCTTCTCGCCAACGATGGCGGCCACGTCGGGATAGTCGACGCTCTCCAATCCATGGGCGCCCACGTCCTCCACTTCGTGGTTAAATCGGCGCAGCAAGTCGCCGATTTTCTGTTTGACGCCGAAACCACGATGGTCGCTGCCCAGGGCAATCCGCATGTAACGTTCACTCCCGTCACGGGCCGTGGGAACTTTGCCCAAACCAGCCTAGGTCCGCCGGGGATTTCCGCCCCCCGGCCTGTCGTCGCCTATCTACACTCTACTACTTGGAACTTCAAATCTCCAAGCTTTCCACCCAGGGAGCCAGGCCCGTTTTTAGCTGGGCGGCGCACCGTTCGTACATTTCGGCCGGAGAACCGATCGGATCGGCCACGTCCTGCCCATTTTTCATGAGCAAATGGGCGCGTCCGGCAGCGTCGGGCCATTGGGAAACGATCGCGTCGCGATGGGCTCGGGTCATCGCCAGCAGCACATCGGCGTTGCGCACCAATTGCTCGGTAAGCGGTTGGCTGACATGTGAGGCCAAATCGAGGCCTTCGCCGGCCATCGTTGCGACGGCCTCCGGCGCGGCCCGGCCGCCGAACATCGCCGATAGTCCCGCCGACATCACCGCCACGCCGTGTTCCTCGACTTGCTCGACGCTGCAGCCCAGCCGTTCCGCGAGCAGCTTCCGCGTCAGCGCTTCCGCCATCGGGCTGCGGCAGGTGTTGCCGGTGCATACCAGAAGGATGACCACGCGCGATAACCTCCTCAACGTCGGCTCGGAGAACACGCCCGCCCTGCTGATCGCCAACTGCCCGTTCGTCACGCGCACCACCGTGGACGGCTGGCCGTACCGGCAGCGGCCGTCGTCCAACACCATTTGCACTTCGTCGCCGAGGAAATCAGTGACTTCGGTGGCGGTGATCGCCTCGACATCACCGTTGCGACGCATGCCAGCCAACACGATCGGGCCGACCAGCATCCGCTGCACGTCTTGAATCAAGGCATGCGCAGGCGCCCGTAGACGCACCGCGCCGGCCGGGGCCACGCGCTTCCGCACGCCGCTCGGCAAGGCGTTCAGCAAGCTGTCTGGGTGATTCGCGTCGAGCACCAGTGTCACCGGCCCGGGCCAGCATCGCCGCGCCAACCGGCCGGCCAGCGGCGACATGTCCGGCACGTAGTCCAAGGCGTCATCGGCGCTTTTCACCGCCAAGGTCAGCGGAGAATCGGCCGGACGCTTCGTGGAACGAATCACCCGTTCCACGGCTTCCGGACACCGCGCGCTGGCGGCCACCCCATATACGGTCTCAGTCGGGAAGGCGACCAGCTTCCCTTCGGCCAAGGCCTGCACGGCGCGATGCACGACGTCCCGCGCATCTTCCGTGCGCTGCATGTCGATTACAAAGGGAGGCATGACACCTTTCCGGCCACTTTCGATTCGCTCATCGATCCCGGTTCAGAAACACGTGTGCGCCCAAGGCTTTGCAATCGCACACCTGCGAGCGGGCCGGGCCGGGACTGCTTCGAGAGATCTGATCGGGTCAAATATAGGGCCGCAAGGGGCCGCAAGTCAAGGGGCGCAACGCCCGTGACAATGAAGCAACCCGTTTCCATTACAACGGTTACGGCGCGTGAATCCGTGGGCCTCGGTCGAAGAACTGCCAGGTCGCGGGGCCCATTTCAACTGTGGCGGCGTGCCGTCACGATCCGTGGCAAGCCCGCCAGATCCTTGATCGTCTTGGGCGTCTGAAAACCTCCCTGCTGGACGATCAAATCTCGCACGGCCGACTCGATCATGGGGCTCAGCTCCATCATCAGCCAACCGCCGGGTGTTAGCCGTGCGGCGGCCTGCGGAATGAGCCGCTCAATTACTTCCGTCCCCCTGGGGCCGGCAACCAATGCGCCGCGCGGTTCGTGATCGCGCACGTCGGGAGCGAGCGCGGCCAACTCCGATTCGCTCACATAGGGCGGATTGCTGGCGATGATTTGAAACTTCCGCTCCGCAGGCAGCGCCGCGAACAGGTCGCTGACCAGAAACTCCAGCCGTTCGCTGACCTTGTGCCGCGCAGCGTTGCGCTTGGCGACTTCGAGCGCCGCGGGGCTGATATCGATGGCCGTCAAGCGAGCTTGCGGCAATTGCTTCGCAGCGCAAACGGCGATGATCCCGCTGCCGGTTCCCACGTCGGCAATCTCCAACGCCGTACCGGCGCCGAGTTCCTTCGCGCGGTCGAGAATCTCGATGACCAGATGCTCGGTCTCCGGGCGCGGAATCAAAACATCCGGCGTGACTTCGAACGGCAACGAATAGAACTCGCGTTTGCCGACCAAATAGGCCACGGGCGTACCGTCGGCGCGGCGTTTGACCAATTCGCGAAACCGCGTCCGCAAAGGTTCGTCGGCCTCGTCTTCGAATGACGTGTATAAGGCGATCCGCTCGCAACCTTTGGCGGATGCCAGCAACACCTCGGCGTCCAACCGCGGACTTTCCGCCCCGCGCTGCTTCAGAAAATCGGTCGTCCATTTGAGCAAGCGGCCGACGGTCCAAGTGTCGCTGGACATGTGGGGACAACTGCGAGGTTGGAAGGAGCGGACGCTCAGAAACTGTATGACGAAGTTCTAAATCTGAATGACGAATCAAGCTCAAATGTCTAACTGATTGAATGTCGAAAGTAGACTCGTTGGGCCAAGCCGATTCGGATTTGATTCGACATTCGAATTTAGAAATTCGTCATTCCTGCGCGCTTCCTTTGTGCTCACCGCGACAGAAAACCAAGAATCGCTTTCATAAACTCCGGCAGATCGTCTGGCTTGCGGCTGGAGATGAAGTGGCGATCCACCACCACCGCGGCGTCGTGCCAATGGGCGCCGGCGTTCACCAGGTCGTCTTTGATGCCCGGCGAACCGGTGACTTTGACTCCGCGATAGACGCCGGCCGAAATGGCGATCCAACCGCCGTGGCAGATGGCGGCGACGAGTTTATCCGCCGCGGCGCTCTCGCGGACAAGCTTCAACACGTGCGGTTCACGGCGGAGCTTGTCCGGCATGAACCCGCCTGGGAGCACGATGCCATGGAAATCTCCGGCGTCCATCTCGGCAATGGCTGCGTCCGATTTGCACGGATACCCGTGCTTGCCGGAGTACGATTTGTTCGCCTGCGGCCCGGCCACCGTGACATGCACGCCGGCTTCCAGGAGACGGAGCTTCGGATACCAAAGCTCCAGATCTTCATAAACGTCGTCCACGACCATCAGAATCCGCGTCGCGGCAAGCTTCTCGCTGGACATGGCGGCTGCTCCTCGAAATCGACAATCTCCGTCCCATTGCTTCGCAGGCGAGCATAACATAAACGGGCCGGCTCACCACGGTCCCGAGGGGCCGCCCGGAGGACGTTGCGCACGGCTGTTCAGCCCTCAATCGAACGCTATCCTTGCAGATTGACCCGACGACTCCGCACCTTCACGCCCAGGCGGCCGGCATGACCCTCGAAGACGACAACCTGCAGCGGATCGAGCAAGCACCGAGTTACCGTCTCGCCGCACAGGACTTGGAGTTCTTGAACCGGCCTGAATTGCGGCCCGTGCGGATGCAGTTGGAGCTGCTGAAGCCGGAGATGACGCTCGTCGAACAGGGCGTGCGGTCCACGATCGTCTTGTTCGGCGGCACGCAAATCGTGGACACGCCGCAGGCGGAACTGCGTTTGCAGAACGCCCGCACGGAACTGGCCGCCGACCCTGCCAACGCGAAGGCAGCGCGCGCGGTCACCCGCGCCGAGCGACTACTCGCCAAGTCGCCCTACTATGACGCCGCGCGAGAGTTCGCGCGGCTGGTCACGTCGTCCTGTCAGGTCAACGGAGAATGCGATTTTGTCATCGTCACCGGCGGCGGTCCTGGCATCATGGAGGCCGGCAATCGCGGCGCCTTTGAAGTGAACGGCAAATCGATTGGCCTGAATATCACGCTGCCGGCGGAACAGCGACCGAATCCGTATATTACGCCG
>JAWXBP010000471.1 GCA_034440135.1 Planctomycetia bacterium | reverse complement strand
CTGCTCGTCCGATGTTTGCACCGAATGTGCGACGGCCGAAGCGTCCACCGTCGATTTGACTTCACCGCCGCCGGCCCCCGAGAGCGACTCCCTGTAAGGCACGATGGACGAACATCGACGCGACCCACCCTAGTAATCGCTAATAACCAACCCGCACGACGAGCCAGGCCACCAGGCCAGCTCGTCGTGCTTTTTTCTGCGCACGACGAAATTGGCCCGCGAAACACGCGAAAAGACGCGAAAGAACAAATTGGGCTCACAATCAATTGCCCATGGCGCGGTTGTCAATTCATCAAGTCGCGGATCAGTCGTTGCCTTCTCGACGCAAATACGATTGAGGCGATCCTGATTTTCGCGTCTTTTCGCGAGTTTCGCGGGCACACTCCGGCTTAAGGCAGCACGCGCAAGCGGATATTGCGGTATTCAATGTTGCCGGAGTGGTCTTGCAAACAGATGTGCCCCTTGGCGGCCTTGGCATACGTCGGCTTGTCGCGGAACTTGCTGTTGGCCAGCCGTTCGTTGAAGTCGTCGCTCCAGAGCTCGCATTCGACGAGCTTTTCGCCATTGAGCCAGTGCTCGATGTGATTGCCGTCGACAACAAGGCGCACTTCATTCCATTCGCCGGCCGGATGCGTGACGTCTTTCGCCGGCGCATAGAGATCGTAGAGCGCGCCGGCGTGGTGCCGCGTTTCGCTTTCGCCCCAGCCGATGTTGTCGAGCACCTGCATCTCCGGCGCTTCGTGCCAGGAGGTGGCGGCCTCTTCGACGACACGATAGAGAATCCCGCTGTTGACGCCCTTGCCCACGCGCCATTGCAGCCGCAGCTCGAAGTTCGCGTACTCGTCCTGCGTCACAATGTCATCGCCGCCCCCCGCGCCTTTGCCGCCCTCGCCTCCCGCGACCCGCGTGAGAATTCCGTCGATCACCTTCCAGCCCGGCGGCATTTCGTCCATCTTGTAGCCGCGCCAGCCATCGGTGGACTTGCCGTCGAACAGCAGTTGGAAGCCTTCTCGTTGCTCCTCCGCGGTGAGCGTGTTTTGCGGGACGTCTTCGGCAATACCTTGCGAAACGCTGCAGAGCGCGAGCATCACGGCGAAGAGAAGTTGGCGTGACATGAAGTAGCCTCCCAGAGGGCGCGCGTTGATTCGAACAATTCGGCCATCGTCGACGGGGCGTGACGCGATGTCAATGCTTGTTCAGAATACTCGCGACACTAGCCCGTAGCGCCAGCGAGGGAGATTTGACGTTGATTTCGAGTAAGGATGGAACTCTCCGTTGCGTATCAATGAGGCCACCGAGAGTTTCGTCTCGGTCCGTACCCGTCGTCCTCTCCCCCTCGCTGGCGCTACGGGCTAGTATGATGACTATGTCATCTCGTACCGAATTCCGCTCGGAGCAGGCGCACCCTTCCGCGTACATTGCGGCCGGCGCGGTAGTGGTCGGCGACGTCACGCTCGCCGCGGAGTCCAGCGTGTGGTTCCACGCGGTGCTGCGCGGCGACGTCGATCACATCGCCGTTGGCGAGCGTTCCAATATTCAGGACGGCGCCGTATTGCACGCGGATCACGGATTTCCCTGTCGGATTGGCGCCGGCGTCACCGTCGGACATCGCGCGATCATCCACGGAGCGACCGTCGACGACAACACCACGATCGGCATGGGCGCGATCGTGTTGAACGGCGCCGTGGTGGGCGAAGATTGCATCATCGGCGCGGCGGCGCTCGTCACCGAAGGCACGCACATTCCGCCCGGTTCGCTGGCGGTCGGCATTCCCGCGAAAGTGAAGCGCGCCCTCACGCCGGCAGAAATCGAGCACAATCGCCTGAGCGCCGCGCACTACGTCGAGAACGCGAAGCGATTCGCCGAATCCGCGAAATCGTAGCGCCGCACGTGTCAGTGTTCGCTGGAAGCCGTTTCGATATAACTCCGCACGTTCGCTTCCAGCACGTCCAACGGCACCGCGCCGCTGCGCAGGACGACGTCGTGGAATTCGCGGATGTCGAAATTCACGCCCAGCTTTTCCTCGGCTTCCGCGCGCAATTGGCGGATCTTCAATTCACCCGTTTTATAGGCCAACGCCTGGCCAGGCCAGGCGATGTAGCGGTCCACCTCGTTGGTGATGTTCAGCAGCGTCATCGCGGAGTTGTCCGCCATGAACTGAATCGCCTGCTCGCGCGTCCAGCCGAGGTAGTGAATGCCCGTGTCAACGACCAGACGGCAAGCCCGCCACATCTCGTAACTCAGCCGACCGAAGTTTTGATACGGATCCTCGTAGAAGCCGACCTCCAGACCCAATCGCTCGGAATAGAGCCCCCAGCCTTCAACGAACGCCGTAAAACCGGCAAAGCGGCGGAACGGCGGTAGCTCGCTCAACTCTTGTTGCAGCGCGATCTGCAGGTGATGCCCCGGCACGGCCTCGTGGAGCGACAAGGCCTCGATTTCGTACAACGGCCGGCTCTTGAGGTCGTAGGTGTTCACATAGTAGAAACCTGCCCGCGAGCCGTCCCCCGACGACGGCATGTAATAAGCCGTGGTGGTGATCGGCGCGATGTAATCCGGCACTTCGCGAATCCCGTACGGCACGCGCGGCAACCGCTTGAACAGCCGCGGCAACTCGCCGTCCATGCGCTTCAGCACCAGGCTGGTTTCCTTGAGCAACTGCTCCGGAGTTGTCGCGTAAAACGCCGGATCCGTGCGCAGATGCTCGACAAACTTCGCGAAATCTCCGTCGAAGCCGATCTCTCGAATCAGCTCCTCCATCTCGCCGCGAATGCGTTTCACCTCGGCAAGTCCCGTTTCGTGGACCGCCTCCGGGGTGAGATCGAGCGTCGTGTATTGTCGCACGCGATGCCGGTAGAACTCGCGGCCGTTCGGCAACGCGGATGCGCCCGGCTGCGTACGCGCTTGCGGCACATAGTCTTCGGACATGAATTCCAGGAAGTCGCGGTACGCCGGCACGACGTTTTCGGCGATCGCCTGCCGGGCGGACTCGGTGAGTCTCACTCTGTCCGCATCCGGAACGCGATCCGGGAATTTCTTGAAAGGATCGAAGAGCACGCTCCGCGTCGGGTCGTCCGTGATCTGCGATTGAATCGGCTTCTCGAACCCGCGCAACACGACGGCCGGCAAGGTGTAGCCTTGCTTCACGGCCTCGCGCAAGAGCTCGATGTGCTGATCGGTATAGACGCGAAACGCGTTCAGCCTCGACAGATAATTCTCGTAATCCTGGACCGTGTCGAGCGGCGTCTGCTTCGGCAGATCCGCGAAGAAGATATGAAACCCTTCGCGGTTGGTGATCGGCATCAAATAGCCGCGCAACTCGTACTCGCGCAGTCCGTCTGCGCGCAGGCGGCGGAAGACGTCGTAGTTGATCTGATTCTCACGATCGAGCTGCGATCGATCGATCGCTTCGAGCCGTTCGAGGAACTTTCGATCGGCCGCGGCGCGGCGCTCGATATCGGCGATGGTTACGTTCGGCAAGCGGTCGTTGAACCGCCGGTCGCCGGCCTGCGTGGCCAAGAGCGGGTCTTCGCGCAGGTCGTGCTGCCAGGCTTCTTCGAGGAGTTGCTTCAATTCGTCGGCCGGCGCGGCCGTGACCGCAGGATGACTCCACAACGCAAGTAAGATCGCAACGGATAGAGTGCTTGGCAGTCGCATTGTTGTTACTCGTGGATGAATCTGCGTGGCTTTCAGCTGAAGTCCAACGACGCTAGGCTCTGTTGACGATTAAATCCGTTTCAGGCGGATGAATCCGAGGGCGAGTTGGATGATTGCCAGAAATGTTTGTTTCAGTTTTTCGTAGCGAGTGGCGACGCGGCGGAACTCTTTGAGTTTGCCGAAGAGACGTTCGATCATGTTG
>JAWXBP010000470.1 GCA_034440135.1 Planctomycetia bacterium | reverse complement strand
GGCGTCGTATTGAAGAACGACGTCGACGCCGAAGGGCGCCGGATGACGGCCGAACTGGTGAGCGACGCCGAGCACGGCACGTTGGCGCTGGCCACCGACGGCACCTTCACCTACACGCCCGACGCCGAATTCGTCGGCACGGACACGTTCACCTATCGTGCTTTCGACGGCAATTCCCAATCGAACATTGCCACGGCCACGATCACCGTGCAGCGGTTCAATACGGCGCCGTACGCTGTGGATGACATTTACTATACGGCCGTCAACACTACTCGCGAGGCGCTGGCCGCCGAAGGCGTGCTGCGCAACGACGGCGACGACGAAGAAGATCTGCTCACATCCGAATTGATTGATGAACCGAGCCATGGCGAACTGATTTTCGCGACCGACGGATCGTTTACATACACGCCGGACATCGGTTTCGTCGGAATGGATACGTTCACGTATCGCGCCAAGGACTACGCACTGAGTTCAACGATCGCGACGGTCAGGATTCAGATTGCAGTGCCTGTGGACCAACCAATCGCTCGGGACGACTCCTATACTTTGAACGAGGATTCGACGCTGACAACTGACGCGCACAATGACGTTCGATTCGGCATGGTCAACGAGTGGAAGTTTGATGAAGCATCGGGGAATACCGCGTTTGATAGCGTCGGTGACAATAACGCAACGCTCTTCCAATGGACCGCCGGACAGGATAAATGGGTGCCGGGGAAAGTTGGCGGCGCACTGGACTTCAATAACGCGACTCACTATGCGCGTACTGACGCGGGCATCGCGCTCGATCAGTACACGATCAGTTTTTGGCTGCGCTTGGATGCGTTTACGGGCGTCACTCCGCGAATCGCCGGTCCAACCGGCTCACATTGGCTGCTGGTAAACAATGAATCCGCTCGAGGCGTGGGTTTCTA
Organism: Planctomycetia bacterium; assembly: GCA_034440135.1. Lineage (NCBI taxonomy): Bacteria > Pseudomonadati > Planctomycetota > Planctomycetia > Planctomycetia bacterium. The sequence continues at coordinate 11,192 of JAWXBP010000470.1, read as the reverse complement.
CTTTGACGGAGGCAGCAATCTCGCTAACGATCCCGCGCGTCCTTTGATCGATGTGTGGGAACACTATGCGGTGGCATTTGACCGCGTCGGCAGTTTTGCACGCGTCTACCGCAATGGCCTTTTGGTCGGGCAAGGAGTGACCGTCCGAGAGGAGAAGCTGGGAGCCTGGGTCTTCGGCCACAACGAGAATCCCAATGCGCAATTGGACGGACTGAATGGCGCGCTCGATGAATTGCGGATCTACAATCGCTTGCTGAGCACTTCGGAGATCGCCTCGCTCAGTCATGTGCCCGGCCCGCTGGCAAACGACACGGCCGCCTATGCGCCAGCCGACGTCCTTGGCGCCCAGTTCGAGGTTGTCAGCGAGCCAACGCACGGCACTCTCGAATGGCAACCGAGCGGCGCTTTTTCTTACACTCCGGACGAAGAATTCAGCGGTGGCGATTCTTTTGAGTACCGCATCACATACGACGGCGAATTGTCGAATGTGGCGACGGTAACACTTCAAGTCAGGCCTGTTGACGACCCGCCAATTGCCGCGCCGGAAGCGTTTAAGTTCTCCCAGCGCGGCCAGCCATGGATCGCCGCGGCGCCTGGCGTGCTGCAAAACGATCATGACATCGACAGTCCGACATTGACGGCTGTCAAGTTCACGAATCCTCAACGTGGCTCGGTGGCCTTGTCCGCCGACGGCTCGTTTCAGTACACGCCGGGGCGTTTGTTCGTTGACCGCGATTCGTTTCAATATCGCGCCTTCGATGGTGCTAGCTACTCCGAGCCCGTGACGGTCGAAATTATCTACGACATCCCGCGGATCACGGTCGGCTCGCATACGTTGTTCGCGAATACGGCCAACCAATCGATTCAGATTCTGGTGAGCGGCGGCCAGGCGGTGCCCGGATTGAACCTGTACGTGCAAGTCGGCGATGGCGGTCCCGAACGGACGCAGTTCGATTTGCCCGCTGGCGTCGACGGCCCGGCGATCACCGGTATCAATATCAAGACTGGCGCCATCTTCGCAGGCGAGCCGGATCCGGCTCAGGTCGATTTGGCGATCCCACAAGTCGCGAGTGCGTTGATTTCGATCGCCGAGCCCGGCGGTACAGTCGCGGCCGAAGGGGTGTTGGCCACCATCACGTTGGACACAACGGGACTGTACGGCGGCGAGTGGGACTTGTTGCTCAACAACGTCCTGGCGGGCTTCGTCGGTGGACCGTTCAACACGGATTTCGCGGGCCAGCCGCTGCTGATCGACAATGGCAAACTGATTATCGAAGAAGCGACGATCACGCGCCGCGAGATCCTGTATTCCGGTTCCGCCTTTGGCGACGCGCCGGTTTCGGACAAACAGGCCTTGCTGCCAGGCCAGACGGTGACCTTCGCCAACTATTCCAGCTACGTCGGCGGCATCAACGCGGTCGCGGTCGAGATCATCGACGCGCTGGGAACGCCGGCGCTGTCAGACTTCGCGTTCTATGTCGGCAACTCGAACGATACCTCGATCTGGCTACCCGCGCCGACGCCGACCTTTGAACTGCAGGCAGGCGCCGGCGTGGACGGCGCGGACCGGATCGTGTTGCGCTGGGCAGACGGCGCTATCAAGAACAAATGGTTGATGGTGCGGATCAAGAGCACCATCAACACCGGCCTTCCAACGGCCGACGTGTTCTACTTCGGCAGCGCCGTCGGCGAATCGGGCGACAATCTCGCCAATGCCGTGGTCAACGCGACCGACGTCATCGGCACGCGCGACAACCCGCACGGTCCGTTCAATTTGGCGGCCATCAACGATCACTTCGATTTCAATCGCGATCGGCTAGTGAACGCCACGGACCTGGTGATCGCCCGCGATCACTCGACCTCACCGCTCACGGCGCTGCGACTCATCACGCCGACCGGCGCCGTGCCGACAGCCTCAGTACGCCACTTCGCGCCGCGCGTTGCTAAATTCGATCGCCCGACATTGACGTTGTCGTACGCGGGGCGTGACGCGCAGTCCACGAAAATGGCCGCGTTCGACGCGCTGTTCGCCAACCCAGACTTCGCATCCACAGTGACCGACAAGCGCCGCGCGGCGACCAAGCGCGGCTATCTCTTCTAGGCCGCGGCATCCTTTGTCCTCACACAACGAGCGCCATGGCTTACTCTTTCCGGTCTATGTTCATCGTGGCCGAACTGGCGCGCCTGCTCCAGGTCCTCGCGAACTCCGTTTGGAGAATGGCGATTACCTGCGGGCGCCTGCTGGGCGTTATGCCTTAGTATGAGCATCCAAACCGACGCGATGCCTTGTGGGCAAGGTGGCGGCCAGCCCGCGATCGAATGGGAAATGGACTTCGCTCCCAGCGCGCCCGACTGCCTCTTCTTGGATGAGTTCGGCGTACCGCAGCCGCAGTCGCTGACCTGGATCACCAACGGCGTCCCCACCACGGAACGCTGCGACGGCAGCGGCGCGACGTGCATTGTGACTGCGATCCCTGCTCCTTGAGGCGCAATATGTGGTGTGTGTTTCAGGCGACCGACGATCCGCAAGTTCACCGCTGTGCCCGATGCGGATTCGTGATCGCGCCCACGCGGTTTCCGCCGGAGAAAGTGCGACGGCAATGTCAGTGGACTTCGGATGTTGCGCCTCGGATTCCATCGTTTGCCGATCGAGTCCGCAGCTTCCACCAGGCCCGCGAGCGATGGAATGTGGCGGGGCGACCAGTCCGAAACGAACAGGAAATGGCACGTCTCCATACTATCTGCAAGGCTTGCGAGTATTTCAGCGGAACAAGCTGCAAGCTCTGCGGGTGCGCGATTCATCCATCTCGGATGTGGCTGAACAAGTTATTTTGGGCAACGGAACACTGTCCTCTCAGCCGCCCGGAATGGTAGTAGTCCCCGTCTAGCTATCCAGCGACTTGGTCCTATTCTTGCAAAATGAAATCGAGATCGTCTGCAAACTCACTTGCGAACAGATCGGTGATTCTGTCTTTTTTGTCCGCATCGTCTGTCGCGTCGAGGTAGAGGTTCGCCAAGAACCAGTCCAGCCCCTCATCACCAGTCAGAACATCTTTGGCTCCGTCATCATGGACCGTGGCCACCGGTCCATCATGCACCAGGAAGTAATTCGCGTTCAGCCGATTTGCAAAGTGCGAACTTGTCGTATCTCCACGCAAGTTAGCCACGCGGTCGCCATATCCACGTGTCGAGGTCCACTCGGCCATGATTCGATCGAGTGCCGCGGAATTCCGGTCGAAGTCGGTAGTGCCGCTGATCAACAAATCATCCTCGGCATTGCCAACAATTTTATCGGCTCCGTTCCCGCCGATTAGCAGATCACGACCGTCGTTGCCGACTAGCGTGTCGTCGCCGTCCTCGCCCAGAAGCAGGTCTTGGCCGCTACCGCCTCGCAGCTTGTCGTTTCCCCGTCCGCCATGGAGTTCCGCCGTGACGAAGATGTCTTCGTTCACACGGATGATGTCATCCCCCGCCCCGCCGAAGATCACAATGCGGTCGATCGGAGGATCGAAGGCCTGACGCACCCGGATTTCCGATTCGTGCTCGTTAATGGTCACAACCATCATTTCGGGATCATTGGCCTTGGGGCGCACCCGAATCGTGTCCCCGCCCGTAGAGCCGCCGACCGCCAGCACCCTACCGCCGCTGGCAGACGTCTGTACTTGCATCGAGAGCACTTCGATCTCGTGGCACTGCGGGGCGCTCGTTCCCCCGTCTCGGTCGTTCACACGCACGTGCACCGGATAGACGCCTGTTTCGGCGAATTCGTGAGTCACTTCCACGACGTCGCCGTCCGTGAACGTTTCCTCGAACACTCCGTCATTGTTCCAGTCGATCGTGTAGGTGAGCCCGGCGGTCACATCCGTCGGCGAGGCATCGAACGCCGTGAAGACGAACTTGAGAGGCTGACTGCGAACCGCCACAAACGGCGCGGAAATCGCGGCCGAGGGAGCCGCGTTTGCCACGTTGAGTACCGCGGCGCTCGATACGCTTTGCGCATGACCGTCGCTGACCATCACCCGTACTTCGTGAACAGCAGGGCCGTTATCCAATCCAAGCCCGACCAACGCCGTCCAGGTGATGATGGGGGTCGCGCCAACGGCATCGCCGAATACGCCGTCGCCATTGAAGTCCCACGAGAACGTCAGTGCGTCGCCTTCGATGTCGCCGGAGGCCGACGCATCGAGTGCAAGCGATTCCCCCTCGCGAACGAGATAGCTCGCCGCTGAGACGGCCGTCGGCGGGTCGTTGACGCTCGCCACATGGACGTCGAACGACGCTTCGACCAGTTCGCCGGCAGCGTCCGTGGCCCGAATGGTGATCGTCGCTGTGCCGAACGCATTGGGTGCGAAAGACAGTTGCAGTACCGTGCCGCTGAGCGAAGCCGCCACTAAACCGGGATTCGTGTTGGACGCCAGCGACAGCGTCAGCACGTCTCCCGCGTTGGGATCGACGAACGCGGTGGATACATCGATTGCCAGTGGCGCCGCGTCTTCATCCACGCCGAGGTTTTGCGGTGCAGCGGCCACGATGGGCGCGGTGTTGCCGCCAATGAGATCATTATTGACCGCGACACCTGCCGTGTAATCCAGGACCATGCCGTCGATGGTGAGCCGCCGCCAGGACGCGTCGATGGCGACGTCCGTTACGCGGTCGGCAAGTCCGGTGAGCGTGATGGTGTTCGAAGTGTTGGCGCTGCCGGCGAAACGGATGTTGCCGGTGTACTTCGAGGCATCGCCGAACAGGCGCAGCTCCAGATTCGTTGGAATGCCGTCGGCCCCACGGATCTCGAACGGCCGCGCTGATACATCGTCAAATGAATACAAGACATCTCCGTTCAACGACAGCGTCGCGGGAGGACTTGCAGAGTCGAATTGGAAGTCATTCACCGCGACGTCGCTTGGCGCAACGAACGTCAGTGATTCGTCGTCGATGATCGTCCCCACGCCAAGATCGCGCGTGATGGCCGCATTGCGAGCGCCGAACAGGTGCAGCAGAAGCCGCTCGTGCTCCTCGACCGTCAAATCGCCATTAACGAGGATCTGCACGAACCGCGGTGTGCTGTCACCGGGCAGCCATTCCAGCGTGCCGGATGTGGCAACGTAGTCGCCGGCCGCGGCGATGGCCGTATCGTCGAGCGTGGAATAAGAGACGCTGACGGGCGCCGATGCGATTCCTTCGAGCGTGACTTCAAACTCGAAAACGGCCTGACCGTTATTCAGTTCGTGACGAGAGACGTCTGCGACGCGGATCGAAGGCGGCACGACGTCGCCAATCGGCGCGTTGGCGATTCGCTCCGACAAAGCGTTGCCGGTGAAACGAGACAACAGCTCCGCCGTATCGAGTTGTCCGGTCGCCGCCAAAGCGAAAGCGTCGGCCGCTGCTCCCTGCGCGACGGCCTGGGCGCGGGCCACTGACTGGAGGTATTCCAGATCCAGATTGATGGGATCGCCAGCGATTTGCGCTTGTGTGGCCGCCATGACGTTCGCCGCCGCTTCGACTAAATCGGCGGGAAGCTCGGCGCCGCTTTCATACAAGGCGCTCTCGATCAGCGACCTGGCTCCGTGGAACGAGGCCAGGTCGAGCGTCGAACCTGGCTCGGCCAACACCTGCGCGAGATAGGCGAACGTGCGTTCCGCGATCACCGACGCCGCGGGGGCGCCCTCGACGGCGGATACCAGCCCAGACACCTGGCGGACGGCGTTCTGCAGTTGAACATTGAGCGTGTAAACGGCCGCCGCGTCGCGCTCTCGCGCCAGGATTCCGGCGATCGGATCAAGTTGCAGGAAATCGACGTCCGCCAGGCCGAACGCCTCGTGAATGCGGGTCATCGCCTCGACGCCGCTGAGGCCGAGCGACTCCTGCATGGCCACGAGCAACGTCGAGAGGGGCGTCACGGCAGTGGCCGACACCGGTGCGCGCAGCGACAGTTCGAATGCTTGCCCCGTGCTAGCGTCCCGGCCGCCAGTGACGATCCATTGCGCTTCAAGGTCATCCACAAAACCGTCCGCGTCCGCATCGTAGAATTCGGGAACCTCCAGCGCGAAGTAACCGTCCGCCATGGCCAGCGTGGAGACCTCCTCCGGCTCGTCGGCGTCGCGCTCGCCGTCCAGGTCGAGGTCCAGGTAATCCAGCGCGCCGTTGCCGTTGCCGTCCAGGAACACCAGCGCACCGTCCAGGTAGCCGTCGTTGCCCGTGCCCAAAATCAGCGAACCGGGCAGCACCTTCGAACTGGACGCGGTCTTCGAAGACTTCTTGCCGGAAGGGGCCTTCGAGGTGTCAGCGCAGCCCTCCGGGATCTTGATCGAAAGTTGGCCCGCCGAAGGTCTGGCGTTGCAGACGGATGGATCGCCGTCGCTGGCGAGAATTGTGAGGGTATATTTTTTGTTGTCCCCGAGCTCGCCGGGCGATGGTTTCTTCAGCGTGATTACGACCGATTCATCATACTCTCGCAGTTTGTCATTCACGATTTTCAGCGGAATCGTTGCCGACTTGCTTCCCGCGGGAATCGTAACCGAGTTTCCAGTGAGCATGTAGTCTTCGCCGCGAACCGCCTTTCCGGAAACGGAATACGGAATCGTGACGTCTGTGGACACCGCCTTGGTGAGATTCACCTTGATCTCCACGGCGCCTTTGTTCTCGGCCACCGCAGTGCTCGTTGACTCGAAGCTGATCGTCGGCGTGTCGTCATCTTCTACGGCGATCTTAAAGGTTCGTTGATCCACAAGCAGTTTTCCGCTGGATGGATCCTCGAGCCACACATAGACGTACTCAGTCGATTCGATAATATTGTCGTCATAAATAGGCACATCGATCGTGGCGATGGACTTTCCAGCAGGGATCGTGAGTGTCAACGGCGTTGAGGTCCAGACGCCACCCCTTTTGATGTAATAAGGCACATCGACCGGCGTGCTTGCCGTCACTGGAAAGTGCGCAATGTCATAGAGTTGGACCTCAATTTTCGCCGTGCCTACGCCTTCATTGACGCTGCGATACATCGTTTGTACGCCAGACCAGGTTGCTGCAGGGACAATCCCGACCGCCGCATCGTCGTCCTTGATGATTCCCGACTTCTTGTATTGTGAGTAGAACACTTCCCAAACGCTTGATGACGTGAGTTGAAGTGCAAACGACTCAGTTTCCTCGTTGGTGTCGTCGTCACGAACCTGGACCGGGATTCGCTGATGCGTCTCATGAGGATTGAATGTGACCGCACCCGACGTCAGTACGACATCGCCGTCAGCGGCAGTCCCCGGAAGCACGTCGTAGCCGACTGTTACGGCCTCATCCAGCGCAATATTGAGCGCGATGTCTACGTAGGCCGTGCCATCCGCTTCACTGAATTCGACCGGCGAGTGCGAAAAGAAGACTGTCGGTGAATCATTGTCGTCAATCGTCACGCGCATCTGTCTGGGAGCGCCGAGCTGGGCCGGTCCACTATTGATACCGGGACCGAAGACCGGGCTCCCAAGAATCAGGTCGATCACTTCCGTCTCTTCCACTCCAACGTCGTCCATCAACTGCAGCGTCACACTCCCCTGTCTCGTGCCAGATTGAATCAGAATTTCGCCGGAAAACAGCAGGAAATCTTCAAGATGCGTTGCCGTCGAACTTGGCAGCCAGCTAACCGGTACTCGAATCGGGTACCCAACCGGCGTTGAGCCCGGCGCGAGCATTGCAGTGATGCTGATCTGGACGGGTGACTCCACGCGCGCGTGACTCGTCATGGAGAATACGACCGTTGGCAAGTCGTTGGCCGGAATCGTGACGGTATGCGACATTTTCGGCGCGGGACCGAATGGGATGGCGGGTTTCAACAGCGCATTCGTCGGCGTCCCCATGGTCAGCGTCAAAGTTTCGACCAGCTCAGCCTGCGTGTCGTCCGCCATCGTGATGTACGCGAATCCGATGCGTGAACCGGCGGGAATGATGATCGAGTTTGCGCTCACCGAGTAGTCTTGACCTTTGGTGGCATTGCCACTCCAGTTCAGCGGAATGGAAATGTCGCTGGCGGAGAGCGCGTCCGCCAGAGCGGCGACGCGAACGACCGTGGTTTCTTCGGCCGCCGTCGTCGTCGAAGTTGTTTCGAACTCCACGCGGGGCGTCGGATCATCGTCAAGAATGGTCAACGTGTGCGACGACGGCGAGCCCAATAGCACGCCAGGCGTTGCGCCTGACGTGACTACGACTGCTTCCGACGGCTCGTCCAGCGAGTCATTTACGAGTTGCACCGCAATCTCGGCCGCGAGCGACCCAGCGCGGATGGTCAAGGCGCTGATCGCTCCGCTGTAATCTTGCGCCTGCGCCGTGCCGGAAAACGTCAGCGGGATGGACACGTCTTCGTCCAAGGCCTGTGAAAGCTGCACGGTAAGCCTGGAAGTGCCGCTGCGCTCGTCCGCCATCACCGGTCCACTGATCGTCGCGATTGCCGGTGCGCGCACCTGCAACTCCTGGGAGGCCTGAGCGAACTTGCCTCGCGCGTCACTCACTTTGACTGCCAGCGGAAACGTGCCGGGATTTGCACTTCCGCTGGCGTCGACCCATTCCTGCCACGACAACGAAATCGTCGCGCCGGTGGCGTCGTCATATTGGCCGTCATTGTCCAGATCCCAGGCGAAAGTCAGCATATCGCCATCGGGATCCGTGGAACCGCTCGCGTCCAAAGTTACGAAATTACCGACGTAAACCCGCGCTGGAACGGCCAACGCCGCGACCGGCGCATGGTTCACGGGGGTAACTTGTACGTCGATCGCGGTTTCCGCCACCGCGCCGAGAGAATCGGTGGCCCTGACGGTGACCACCGCGTTTCCGCGCTGCTGCGGTGCATATTCGAGCGTCAACTCCTCGCCTAGCAGAGTGGCGGTGACGAGGCCAGGATTGCTGTTTTCAGCAATGCTCAGCGTGATCATGTCGCCGGCATCGACGTTCTCAAACAATTCGCCCAGGTCGAGCAAGGAAGGTGGATCGCCCTCCGCGACCGTCACTGGAGTAAGCGGCGCGACGAGATACGGCGGGTCGTTCACGGGCGTCACCTTGACGTTCAACTGCGCGTCGACATAGTTGCCCCACGTGTCCGCCGCGCGCATCGTCAAGGTGGCGGCGCCGTTTCGATTGGATCGCGGAGCCATGGACAGCACGTCGCCTGCGAAGGCGGCTTGGAGCAGTCCGGCGTCGGACACCTGCTGAACCGAGTAGTGCAGCGCATCGCCGTCCGCGTCGTCGAACAACGTGGATACGTCGACCAACGTAGTGGTGGAGTCCTCCGCCAGAGCCAGGTTCCCCAGCGGTTGCACCAGGACCGGAGCGCGATTCGCGGCCGGGCCAGGAGCATGCGCGACCCGTGGGCCATTCGTTCCGTGAAATTGGACGAACAGCAAGTCCTTAGTGGGATTGAAAAGGAATTGGGCGATGGCGGCGCCGCCGGGCAGCGCATCAAAGTCGACGAGCAGCGTATGGCGGCCCTGCGCACGGAACGCGCCAATGTTTTCCGCGACCAGGCTCAGGCCGGGGGTTGCGAATGATGTTGCGCCGAGCTGGATGCTCCATGCGGTCGCCGGTTCCCCGTCGTCCGTGAGCCAGCCGATGGCAAGGTCAAACGACTCCGGCGGTTCGTCGCCATTCGCTACGATCTCGTACTCAACGGCGACCGCGTTCGCCGTGGAGTTCGACTGTAGCGACAACGGCAGCACGGAGTATTCGACGACTCCAGCGGCGTTCGAAGTCGAGGCGCTCAACTCAGCGCGGAACTGGCGGCCGGCGTCGTTGGTGATTTCAAGCCGGGCGCCGGCATCGGGAAGTGGCGCCATGTCGCGGTACAAGATCGACAGCTGCAAGTCGGATTGCAACAGATCGGCTTGTGTGACCATATCGCTGTAGGCAAACTGCAAATCACCGGCGGCGCGATCGCCCCAGTAAAACTCCAGCTCCTCGTTCAGCGGGGCATTGGCCGACGTCTCCACCAGCAGTGGAACGCTTAATTCGACTCCAGAGCCAGTAACATGGAACGTCCCCTGGCGATGATGCGCCTCGTAAATGAGGCCCACGTCCTGCCGAAAGACAAACTCGCCCGACGTCTGAGGATGAATCTCCACGCTCCCGACAATTTCGTCTTCAAAGACGTACGGACCCGGCGTGCCCTCGTCTTGAAGTTCACTGGCGAAGGTGTTCGTGACGGACAATGTCGCCGTCCCCAGCGGAACCATGAGTTGTTCCGGCGTCAGCGGCACGTTAAAGGGGTCCGCAATGCAGTATCCGGGATCGCCGATGAAGTCTCGCCCGCACTCGCCCGTTTGCACTAATCCACGCAGAATCGAGCTTTTCAGCACGTTTCCTTGTACATCGAGGGCGCGCCACGTGGCCGTGTATTCGGTCGGCAATCCTGACGCAAAGTCTAGCGTGTATCCGGCGCGAAGTGCGTAACCAGAAAGGGAGTCGGCATCGCCAATGCGAATCAGTTCGGTCGCATTAAGCAGGTGTCGGACCTCGAGCGACTCGAATCGCCGCCCGACTTCGTTGCTGGAACGACGTTGACGACGATTGGCGATCGAAGACCTGCGATTCATGATGGCCCCCGGAAGGGAAAATGCGACGTGGATAGAACAACCGACGAAAGGCCCGAATTGATATCGCAGTTGGCGCCTTACGCTGCCCATTCGTTCCTAGTGGATTAAGCGAACGATGACAGAAAAATGAGCGCGAACATTCTGAGCGGAGCGAGTCGACCGCCTTAGAGCCCTGCCAGCAAAGGCCAATATGTTGCGTAAGGACATGCTTAGAAACACTTTAGAGAATGCACGGTAGCGATCCGAGCGGCTCGCAAATTGTTGCTTGGCACGCAAACGAGGGGCGAAGTAGAGACCTTGGCACCCAAGCGAAGCCGCCCGAATCCGATTTTAGAGAGCGCTCTCGCGCTCTCTGTTGCGCTCTCTAAAGCGCTCTCAGATTCTCTTTCTGTGTTAACCCATGCCCGTTTTTTTCCGTAAACGGTTGCGACCGATTCGTCAACCGAAACGGACTCGAAATCGCTAAACGATTAAAGATTCAGCGGTTGTGAGTTTTGGGCACCAGAGAATTAGTTCGAAGAGGGTTGTGCACGGGGAGGGTGATCGACATTGATGGCGTGGCAAACCCCTGGCTCGCGAATGACGCCGATCGGCTGATGGAGCTCGCCGCCTGTCCGCTGGCGCTCACGC